>JAGNOM010000127.1 GCA_017990155.1 Propionivibrio sp.
ATCGTCACCGATACCGATGACTGGGCGATTTCATCGGCCATCATCAGCATGGGCCACAGCCTGCGCCTGCTGGTGATCGCCGAGGGCGTCGAACACGTCGAGCAGCTCGAAATGCTGCGCCGGCAGGGCTGCGACGAGGTTCAGGGTTATCATTTCAGCGTTCCGCTGCCGGCTGACGACTTCGCCGTGCTGTTGCGGCAGCAAAAATTTATCGTAAAGGATTGACCATGCAAGAGATCGTGATCGGCGTTGGCGGCATGAGCTGCCAGGGCTGCGTGAAGAATGTGACCGGCGTTCTGCAGGCGCTGCCGGGCGTTGAACGTGTGCTTGTTTCGCTCGAAGCCGAGCAGGCGACCATCGCCTTTGACCCGCTCAAGGTCGGCGAAGCGCAGTTCAGGGAGGCCATCGAGGGTGCCGGCTTCGATGTGATCTGAGGCGCAATCACATGACCAAAAAGAAACAAGCCACGACGCCCGAATCGATTGCGGCGAACGTCGCATCCGTCCCTGCGGAACCAACCCAAGCCGAAGCACCCGCTCCGATCCGGCTGACTTCCTTGTCGCATGGCGGCGGTTGCGGCTGCAAGATCGCGCCCGGCGTGCTCGAGAAAATCCTCGCCAAGACCGCCCCTTCGCTTATTCCGCCGCAACTGCTCGTCGGCATCGAAACGAGTGATGACGCGGCGGTGTACCAGATCAACGACACGCAGGCGATCGTCGCGACGACCGACTTCTTCATGCCGATCGTCGACGACCCCTTCGACTTCGGCCGCATCGCGGCGACCAACGCCATTTCCGATATCTACGCGATGGGCGGCACGCCGCTGTTCGCGTTGGCCATCGTCGGCATGCCAGTGAGCACGCTGCCGATGGACACCATCCGCCTCATCCTCGAAGGCGGCGAATCGGTGTGCGCCAAGGCCGGGATTCCCATCGCCGGCGGCCATACCATCGATTCGATCGAACCGATCTACGGCCTCGTTGCCATCGGCCTCGTGCATCCGGCCAACCTGCGCCGCAACACCGGCGCGCGTCCGGGCGACAAGCTGATCCTCGGCAAGGGCTTGGGCGTCGGCCTGTACAGCGCCGCGTTCAAGAAGAGCCTGCTGGCGGCGCACGACTACGCGACGATGATCGCCTCGACCACGCAGCTCAACACGCCGGGTTCGACGCTCGGCTGCCTCGCCGGCGTGCACGCCATGACCGACGTGACCGGCTTCGGCCTGCTCGGTCACCTGGTCGAGATTTGCAAGGGCTCCGGCGTCGCCGCCGAACTCGACTACGCGGCGCTGCCGATCCTGCCGAACGCGCTCGATTACGCGGCGAAGGGCTGCATTACCGGCGCTTCGGCGCGCAACTGGGCGGGCTACGGCGACCATGTCGTGTTCGATCCCAAGCGTTTCGGCGACGTCGAACGCGCCTTGCTCACCGATCCGCAGACCAGCGGCGGTCTGCTGATCGCCTGCGCACCCGAGATGGTCATCGAGGTGCTTTCGATCTTCCTCCAGCAGGGGTTTGAACACGCTGCCGTGATCGGGGAAATCGTTGAAGGCGAACCGCAGGTGAGATTTGCGCATCCGCCGAAGAAGCGCTTCAAGTTCTCCATGCCTTCGCCATTCAAGAAGGCGTAGGTCGCACCGATGGAAGTGGCGCATTTTTAGCCACTTCCGGTACGCGCGGCCGATCCGGGGTAACGCCTTCTTTGTGGCGCTGGGGAGTCAATAAACGTGGTGTTCAGGAACATTGGCTGGGCGCTGTGGCGCCAGGGGCGGATTCGCCAGACCTTCGCCATCAGCGTGCGCACGAGCGTCGCCTTGCTTGGCGTGATGCTCGCATGCCTCGCACTGGGGCAGGTGAGGGCAGCGATTCCCTTGCTGCTCGGCGTGATCGCCAGCGCGCTGGCCGAGACGGATGACCACTGGCGCGGCCGCCTGGTTACACAGTGCCTGACGCTGTGCTGCTTCGCGGCAGTGACGCTGGCGGTGCAGGCCAGCTTCGATCATCCGATCGGGCTGATTACCGTGCTCGCCTGCGCGGCCTTTCTGTTGACGCTGATGGGGGCCTTGGGCGACCGCTATCGGACGATGGCGGCCGCCACGCTGATCATGTCGATCTATGCCGCGCTGGCCTTGCAGCCACACGGGGTGAAGCTCGTTGCCGCCAACCAGATCGCCTTGCTGCTGGCCGGCGCGGCGTGGTACGGCGTGATTTCGGTCGCGTGGGCGGCCACTTTCCCGATGCTGGCCGTCGAGCAGAACATGGCCCGGCTCTACGACGTGCTCGGGCACTATCTGGAACTCAAGGCGCGGCTGTTCGAACCGGTGCGCGGCATCGACTTCGAACGACGCCGCTTGGCGCTGGCGCTGCATAACGGGCGCGTGGTCGAGGCACTCAACGCGACCAAGGAGAGTCTGTTCAACCACCATCGTGGCGCGGCGACGGGAGAGATGCCTGAATGGTTGGCGCATTCCCTGCACCAATTCTTTGTCGCACAGGATCTGCACGAACGAGCCAGTTCGTCACACGAGAATTACGAGCTGCTGGCCGAGCATTTCTTCCATAGCGATGTGCTCTATCGCTGCCAGCGCGTGCTGGGACTGGTCGGGCGCGATTGCCTTTCACTGGCCGAGGCGATTCGCCTGCGTACTCCCTGGCAGCGCGATGCCACGACGCCGCTGGCCGTCGAGGCCATGCAATCGGCCGCCGCCTTCGTCGGCGAGCGCCAGCCGGCGGACGACGTCACCGGGCAGCGCGCGCAGCAGGCCTTGCGCGCGTTGGTGACCAACCTTTCGGCGATGAACGAGGAAGTCGCCGGCGTCATGGCGCGAGCGGTCCATCGCATGCCGGCCGATACGGCGCTGCAAGACACCGGCACGCGCAGCTGGCGGCAGGCACGCGCCAAACTCGAGGCGCACTTCAACTGGCACTCGCCGGTCATGCGCCACGCCGTCCGTCTGCCCCTGGTGCTGACCGCCGGCTACGTGCTGATGCGCACGACCGCGGACAGCTACGGTTTCTGGATTCTGCTGACCATCGTCTTCGTCTGCCAGCCGCAGTACGGCAGCACGCTCATGCGCCTGGTCGAACGGATCGGCGGCACGCTGCTCGGTCTGCTCGTCGGTTGGGCGCTGCTGCGCCTGTTTCCGGCGCTCTGGGTGCAGTCGAGCTTTGTCGTTATCTCCGCGGTGGCCTTCTTCATCTTCCGCACTCAGCGCTACGCGATGGCGACGGCCGCGATTACCGTCTTCGTCTTGCTCTCCTTCAACCAGGTCGGCGACGGCTTCGGCGTGATCGTGCCGCGCCTGCTTGATACGCTGGTGGGTAGCCTGATCGCCGGCCTCGCCGTTCGACGCATTCTGCCGGCGTGGAATTCACCGCGCCTGCCAGCCCTCGGCGCGGCAGCGCTGCGCGCTCAGCGACGCTACTTCCTTGCCATCATGGGACAGTACGGCGTCGTAGGAAAGGACGACGATCTCGCTTACCGCATCGCCCGGCGCGATGCACACAACGCCGACGCGGCCTTTTCCGGCGCCTTGTCGGCGGCGTATCAGGAGCCAGTGCGCGTGCGCAGCAAAACCGAAGCCGGAACGCGCTTCCTGGTGCTGGCGCATACCTTGCTCAACTATCTTTCCGCTCTCGGCGCGCATCGCAATGCCGAGCACGCGCCGCTCGATGATGCCGTGGCCGCTGCCGACTATCTGGCAGAAGCGCTGGAACGTCTGGCCGCCACCCTCGAATCGGGACAAGCGGTATCGCCGTCGCTGATATGCCCCGAAGCCATCGAGCACCGCGCGTTATCGTGTCCACCCGACGGAGTACAAGAGGCTGAGATCCACCGCATTCTGCGCAACCAGCTTGGCCTCGCTTTGCGTCTGCTGCCGCAGTTGCGCGAGGCGGCGGACAGTCTGCATGCTGCGTAGCCGGTGCGGCAGCCTGGAGAAGGCTATGCCGAAAGAGCTCCGGATCGCGTGCGTTTACTTCGTTGGTGCGAGCAATGCACGCGGCTTGTAATAGTCCGCGTCGGACAGATCGGTCTGCAGCGTTCCGCCGGTCGCGGAAAAATGTTCGAAGGAGTCGTGCACATAGTTCGAGAACAAGTGGTGTGATGCCATGTTCTGAAGACCGGTTGCCGGCTTGTAACCCTTGCCCTGTTGCGTTCGGGCCTCAAACGTGAGCAAGAGCTTCATCGTCTTGAGTGCCTTTTCGACCTTCGAGTTTCCGCGCCATTGTTCGAGCTTGCGATTGACGTCTGTAATAGCTTGGCCTGAGTCGAGCCATTGCCAATACTCGTTCATGTGGGTGTTGATATGGGACTCGATGGCACCAGCCGGCTTTACTTCACTGAGATAGGCTTTCAAGGACTTGTCAGCTTTGCTATGAATACCGAATGAGGGTTGGAAAAGGAGGCTCCAGTTCCTGTGTTGTTTCATTTCGCCGATTGACATCATCTTCAGTCCTGCTGCGCGGGCTTCGTCAAGCATTTGCACGAGCGCAACTCGCGCGAGACCATTGCCACGGCCTTGTTCGTCGGGCGCGTAACCGCCGCCGATGTCCGAATGCGCTCCCGGGTAAACCACGCAACGATGCTTGCGTTCGATCAGGGTCAGCGGGAACGCATGCCGCAGCTCATGTGCAGCGACGATATGTGTGCAGTTCTCAACGAACGATGGAACTGCTGTCTTTATCGTCTCCGGCATCTTGTTGGCAGCGGCCCATCCAACTGATTCGACGGTGTCGAAAACTCCCAGAAACTTGACCCTGAGCGGTATTCCGTCATAGGTCAGTTTGTTGCCGGCGATTTTGATCTTGCTGAGCGCTGCCAGCCAATGCAGGAAAGCCCTCGCCTCGGTTGCGCCGCGGGAAAACCCGAATACGGAGACGTTGATTGCATCGACTTTGCGAAGTGCTTTCCAATCCTCCACTGTTCTCGTGAAATCAAAGATCGCCTTTTCCAAGCGCTCCGTAATACCGTCGGCGAAGCCCTTTCCGAGCGCGCGGTCGTCGGATTCTTCGTAGCCTTCTTTCGAAGTGGTTTTCAGGCTGCCGTAGCTCGTATGAACGGGAATCTCTTCGTAGCGGTCCTTGAACTCGAAGGCGCGTCCGAGACCTTCATAGTAGAGGCGGGTGATGCCGTTTTCAGGTTCGTCGCGGTGGGCATCAAATAGAGCCGCGACGTTGGAGTGGCAATTTGGAAAATCGCGCTCGCGATGGTTGCCGGTACCGTCAAAGAAAAAGGATATCCACAATTCGACATGACAGACCGGGCACGCCGAACTCGGTGTGGTTTTGGTCTTTTCGCGAGCGCGCTTGACCATGTTCTCGACGGATTTGACCTTGGGGGAGATCGCATCAAACATCGCTATTTCACCCCATCGGTACGTTCCATCGGCCCCTTATTCATGGGGCCGGTGTAGTTGTATGCTGGCTTGATGCCCAATAACTTCAACTGATTTTCCATCAGATCTTTTCGAGGCCAGGTGTGGACGGAGCGAACTTCCATCACCACCTTTCTCCCCGGCAGGATATGTATGACTCCGTAGTGCGCCAGGTCGGGCCACCACTTTTCAATAGTCGCCGTGGTTTCATGTTGGGATTTGTCCCAAAACGTAATTTCGACCCTTGCCTTTGATGCTGCTTTTTCAAGTGCGAAGCAGCATATGCCAGACCCGCCCTTGACTTCGCCCGGTCTTGCTTCGTCAATGCCTCTTCCTATTTCCTTTCCATTAACTCTGACAAACGCAATCGTTTCATCGGAGTAGTTGTAAACGATTCCGGTGACTCCGACGCTTTGGGATCCTTGTGATTCGCAGCCGGCAATGTTCAACACCATAAGGAAGGTAGCAATAAAGTAGCGATGGTGTAGGTTCATGGCAGGACTTCTTCTATTGAAATTAATGATGGTCATGTCGTCTATGCTTGCTAAACAGGTAACCCCTGGCTTCGGAAGGCATCACCACGGTTGATTTAGGACCAAACATCGCTATTTCACCCCGTCGGTACGTTCTATCGGCCCCTCATTCATGGGGCCGGTGTAGTTGTGTGCTCGCTGGAAGCCCAAAAACTTCAACTGGTTTTCCATCAGATCTTTTCGAGGCCAAGTGTGGACGGAGCGAACTTCGATCACCACCTTTCTCCCCGGCAAGATGTGCATGACTCCGTAGTGCGCCAGGTCGGGCCACCACTTCTCGATCTTTGCGGTGGTCTTGTAGCCGTCACTGGTTGATGGTTCGAGTTCAACTTCGATCTGACTTATACCGATTGGTAAACGAAAACAGCACGTCACACCACCGCCAGAAACGCCGCCAGGATCAACCTTTTCAGCCGTAGCGCCAACGAGGTGCCCGTTGATCTTTACGCGCACGTAACCTTCCTGCGAGTAGTTGTAAACCATTCCCGAAAGGGCAACGGTTTCGGGTTCCCGTGCTCTGCAGCCGGCCATGCTCAACAACAGAAGGAGGAGCGCAATCAAGTAGCTATGGCGTAGGTTCATGGCATGACTTCCTTCATCAAATCTGGAGGTAATTATTGTCTTCTGCTGAGCCGTTCATCCCACGTGTCCCAAACGGTGGAGGGCACTGCATCCAGTGCATCACTGAAGGAGGAATGACCACCGTCGCGGTAGCGAATCGCCGATGCAAACGGGGCTTCGTTTTCGAAACCCGATGGAAACTGGAAACTGAGCACGCTATGGAGCGACAGATCCTGTCTCCGCAGCAGTCCGAGCGCCTTTGCTCTTTCGATTTGCTGGCGGATGCGGGTTTCGATCTGGCACTCGCTCATGCTGCCGAGTAGTGCAGCGTCGGTGTCACGAACTTGCTCGGCAACGGTGTGCACGAACAGTTGTTCGTCAATGGCGTCGACGGTCTTTTGGTCGAAGCGGAGCGTTCCACCGATGTGTCTGCCGTCCGTCGATGAATGCACATGGAGGCGATGGCAGACGTCAAGTGCTGCCCATGCGGTTAGCGGTCCGAGCAGTTTGTGTCCTTGGGCGGGGTTCAATGTTGGGAACGTCGCGGCTGCGACGCGCGCATCCTGAAAACGGAATAAGGCCGGAGTTCCGTCCGGTAGCTCGATTTCGCGCAAGTCTTTCAGATGTATGGCGATTTCTCCAAGCGTGCAATTTCCGGCGAGAAGGGACGCACGCGTGGAAAATGCGACTTCGACTAGTTTTCGACGACTATCCGTGTCATTGGCCTCGACGATCCGCGGGCCCAATTGCGCAATCCTTGTGCCTTCCAGGTCACCATACAGATTGATCGTCGGCCCCCAACGACTGCTCTCAATCTCATCAAGCCGTGTCAGCTTTGACTGTGCATCAAATAGCGCAAACAACCGTGTTCCGATCAAGGAGTCGACCCAGCTCAGATAATCGTCTGGACTGTTGATATTCAGTAAGGTGTATCGGCTTTTCATCTGTAGCTATTCGAGTCTGACGAAAGCGCTGGCATTCGCAGAAGCAGATTGTAAGCAAGGCGTTTTGAGGGGCGTTTTGCCCCACTCTTTGAGCGTGTAAGTCATCCGCGCCGGCCCAAGGTAAACATGCTTCGCCGCCTTGATCGTGCAGCCGCCCGGCGCACCCATCTCGAAGTTACCGCCAGCGAGTTTGATATAGGCGCCACCGGCGGTCATCCAGACGATCTGCTGGTCGGCGGCGGTGGTGA
>JAGNOM010000128.1 GCA_017990155.1 Propionivibrio sp.
CATCGCTTGGCGGCGATGAGATGCCGCGCATCGATTTCGGCGAAGCCGCAGATCTGCAGGCGGGAGACGCGTTTCTTCTCTGCTCCGACGGCCTCTGGGGGTATTTCGGCGAAGCCGAGCTGGGCGGAGTGATCGCGGCCTATTCGGCGCGGGAGGCCTCTGAGCAACTGATTGATCGCGCGCGAATTCGAGCGAAAGGCGAAGGCGACAACGTCTCGCTCGTCATCCTGAAATTGGTCGAAGTCCCCGTCAAAAAAGGGTAGGAGACTTCTGTCGGTTCGGGTTCGATGCCCGGAATCCGTGGTGACGGAAGCCAGGTGGCCGACGGCCCTTTCCTATTTCCGACCCAGTCCGCCCAGGAGCGCGGCGACGATGCGGCGCGGCTTGTGCGGATGCTCCATTCGCGCCGCGGCCTGCGCCTTCTCGATATCGGTCGGTGCGGCCACCGGATGCGGTTCAGCGCTCTCGTAGGGCTTGCTGAAGTCAAAACCGTCGGCCGCGATGTGGCCGGGGCGTCGATTGCTCCGATGCTCGCTCGCATAGGAAGACTGATCGCGACGTGGGCGTGTAGCAGGGGCCACGGATACGGCGGGTGCCGGTGGGCGGCGATGATGCCCCTTCTTGCCCGTGGGCGGGTACTCGTAGTCGTATTCGGGTTCGAAACCGGGAATGATGACTTGTTCGATCGGCTTCTTGATCAGCTTCTCGATGTCGACCAGGTACTGGACCTCGTGCGCGGAAACGAGCGAGATGGCCGTGCCTTGCTTGCCGGCGCGACCGGTCCGGCCAATGCGGTGAATGTAGTCTTCCGGCGTGTGCGGCAACTCGAAGTTGATGACGTGCGGCAGTTCGTCGATGTCGAGGCCGCGCGCAGCGACGTCCGTGGCTACCAGGACCAGGGCGGAGCCGTCCTTGAACGCTTCCAGCGCTTTCAGTCGGTCGAGCTGACTCTTGTCGCCATGGATCGAGTCGGCAGCAATGCCGGCGCGCTGGAGTTCGCGGGCGAGCTTGTTGGTTTCGATCTTGGTGCGCGTAAAAACGAGGACCTGGTTGAATTCGGAAGATCTGAGCAGCTTGACCAAAAGCGCGCGCTTGGCGTCGGACGCCACGGGGTGCACGCGGTGGGTGATGGTCTCGGAGACGGTGTTGCGTTTGGCGACTTCGATCAGCACCGGCGACTGGAGCATGCGGTCGGCGAGTTTCTTGATCTCTTCGGAGAAGGTTGCCGAGAAGAGCAGGCTCTGCCGCTGTTTTGGCAGCAGGTTGATGATCCGTGTGACATCGGGGACGAAGCCCATGTCCAGCATCCGGTCAGCTTCGTCGAGGACGAGGGCCTGGACGCTGCCAAAGTTGAGGCACTTCTGTTCAACGAGGTCAAGCAGGCGTCCCGGTGTGGCTACGAGGACTTCGATGCCAGCGCGAATCTCTTCGATCTGCGGCTTGATGTCCACGCCGCCGTAAGCACAGAGGCTTCTGATCGGCACGTATTTGCTGTAGGTCTTGACCGATTCGTGAACCTGAATGGCCAGTTCCCGGGTCGGCGCCAGCATCAGGACACGGACCGGATGGCGCGCGGGCGAGGGGCTGGGGCTGGCGAAGGGAAGGATGCGTTGCAGCAGCGGCAGGGTGAATGCGGCGGTCTTGCCGGTGCCGGTCTGTGCGCCGCCCATCAGGTCTTTTCCCGACAGGACGATGGGAATGGCCTGCGCCTGGATTGGTGTGGGGTCGGTGTAACCCTCTTCGGTAATGGCTCGCAGAATTTCCGGCGCGAGGCCGAGTTCATCAAAACGCATCGGCAACGCCCATAAATAAATGTGGAATCAATAGCATAGGGCCGCGATTATACACGCTTTGCCAGTGAGCGGACGGCTTGGCGCTCGGCATGCAGGGCAATCGCATGAACGCCCGCCACCTCCCCTTCAAGGGGAGGGACGGGGTGGGGATGGAGCGCGAACGGCGGTTTGATCGACGAAATAGCCGCCAGATAACCCCATCCCCCTCCCGACCTCCTCCTTGAAGGAAGAGGAGTTGATGCGTACGGCATTCATGCGCTTGCCCTGGCTCGGCATGGCAAGCGTGCTTGATCGGCTCAGGAGCGAGCGATCTGTGCCAGTGCACGTTCCGCGGCTTCATCGAAAAGTGCGCTTGGCCGCAGCGCGCGTGCTTTGCCGCTTTGCAGCTGTTGCAGCAGATCGGATCGGTTCAGGGCGACTGCGTAGCCCCAGTCCGGGTTGAAGAAAAGGAGCGTTTCCGAGTCCGGCGCTTCGCCGCAGAGTCGGCCACAGAGTATTTCATCGTCCGGAAGCCGGAATTCGATCCAACTACCCTGATGGGGCGCGGTGTTTCCACTACGACGCGCGGACTGGGGTGCGGACGGCGTGCCGAAGTACTGCACGAGCTTTCCGTCGCGCTCGAGGATCTCGACCTGCGTGGATGGCGTCAGGCGCTCGGCGGGCGCCAACGGTGCAGCTTCTTGGGGCAAAGGGCTTTGCGGGGGCTCGATTGATTGAGCCGGAACGTCGGGGCGATTGCGCAGCGCCGACGTTTGCAGGTCGAAGCAGCGGTTCAGGAATGGGGTTCGTTCTTCGGTCGAAACCTTCAACGCGTCGAGCTCGCCATTGAGTCGCCTGAGCAGTGACGGAACCAGCGCGACCAGGCGCTTGCGCTCCTCGGGCGTCTGCCTGGGCTGAATGCTCCACAGCAGGTCTTCAATGGTTGTCCGCGATTCTTGCCAGGGTGTCCCGCTGGGTCCGCCGTTTCCGGCGGCATTCTGCATGACGCGGAGCCAGTAGTCGGCGAGAAAGCGGCGGATTGATGGCTCGGTACATCGAGCAAGCACAGCTTGCAGCCAGGTGTGGGCGTGCGCCTTCGCCTGCAGCCGTTGTTCGTGTTCGAGAACCAGTTGCAGGTACGGTTGTGATTTGAGCTGGGTTGCCTGGTCGCGCTCGTCGATCATTCGCTCCAGCGCTGTCAGATGCGGCGCCAGGTTGCCGTCGTTTGCTTCAAGCGCGCTGCGAACGGAGTTCGCCAATCCGGTCAGCTGCCGGCAGGTCGGATGGTCGCGCCCGACCTCTTGCGCCAGACCGAGCGTCGCGTGCGCCATGCGGTTGATCAGCTGCCGCGCCGGATGCTGCGTGTTGGAGAAAAAC
This sequence comes from Propionivibrio sp., assembly GCA_017990155.1. Taxonomy (GTDB): domain Bacteria; phylum Pseudomonadota; class Gammaproteobacteria; order Burkholderiales; family Rhodocyclaceae; genus Propionivibrio. The sequence continues at coordinate 3,150 of JAGNOM010000128.1, forward strand.
GTGTCGTCAAGGATGGCAATCTTGAGCAGTGGAATCTGCAGCCGGCCGATGATGGTCTTGACCACTTCGGGAAGGTCCGGCGTGGCGAAGATGGCGTCGAAAATCATCGACAGCGTGTCGAGCGCGATGGCCGCCGGCTTTCCGAGCGGTAGATCGAGATCCTGGGCGCGGAGGGTGCGTAGTGGCTCGTCAGCGCCAGCGGCCGCGAGTGACGGTCCGTCCGTTCGGGCGGCGCCATGTTTCTTTTCGAGGGTGTCGAGCCGTTCCATGAGGTGATTCAGCATCGTCTGTGCTGACACGTTCAGGGCGGCGTTGCCGGCTGCCGGTGTGCCGTTTGATTCGGCCGATACGGCGCCGGTCAAGGCGGGGTTCGGCGTGGCATCGTCGGCAAGTTGCTGGCGCAAGGTCTCTTGCAGTGCCGAAAGGGGGTTCTTTGGAGCGGCGTCGTTTTGCTGCGGCGCGGTTTGGGGCACGCTGCCGGCGCCGCGCTGGATTGGGCGAACCTGTGTCGGCGCGACCCCATGTTTTTCAAGAAGCGTGTTGAGCTCCAGGTAGACGTCGGGCAGACCAGCTTGCAGCTCATCCTCCAGGCGTTCAAGACAGTCCAGATTCTGGTCCAGCGTGGCATCGCTTGCGCGGCAGATCGCCCACAGGGCGCGGCTGACCGGTTCGAGGCCGGCCGGGTTGTTTTCAGCGGACATCCTCGGGCGATCGAGCAGCGTCATGTAGCGCAGCTGAACGCGCCAGCGATCAATGCGCTCGTTTCCCTTCAGACGATTGATGAGGTCGCCGATCCGGATTTCCAGTTCGAGATCGTCATGGCCGACCAGGCTGATGCGCGATGCCGTCAATCCGCTCGTTTGCTCGAATCCATCGCGTTTGGTCGATGCGGCGAGTTCGTCGTACGCCGTTTCGATTTCGCGCGCGAACGCGTCGATGACCTGCGGGGCATGGATGCCCGATCGCCTGGCGATTTCGACGAGGCGCCGCTGAAAGAGCCCGCGCGCGTCGCGAAGAATGAAGAATGCATCTTCCCCGAGGCCCGGAGGTGTGCCGGAGGTGCCAATCGGGTCAGGCATGGGTTCCGTCCGGGTGTCGGCGTGCCGTTGTCGCGCCGATCTCGGCGCAGGGAAACGAGGCGTCAGTCGGCATTGATCTGCGCAATGATTTCCTTGAGTGTTGCGTCGGATTTTTCGTTTGCGACCTGGCAGGTTCCCGCCGCGTGATGTCCGCCGCCGCCATGCTTGAGCATCAGCTCGCCGATGTTCGTGCGGCTACTGCGATCGAGAATCGATTTGCCGGTGGCGAAGACCGTGTTCTGTTTCTGCACGCCCCACAGTACGTGGATCGAGATGTTGGTCTGCGGAAACAGCGCGTAGATCATGAAACGGTTGGTGGCATAAATCGTTTCTTCATTCCGCAGATCGAGGACTGCCAGCTTTTCATGCACGGTGGTGCAACGCTGAATTTGTTCCTTGGCAAGCTGCGCGTGCTCGTTGTAGAGCTCGACACGCTCCCGTACGTCGGGAAGTTGCAGGATGTCGTCGATACCGTGATTTCTGCAGTACTTGATCAGGTCCATCATCAGCGTGTAGTTACTGACGCGGAACTCACGGAAGCGGCCGAGGCCGGTACGCGAATCCATCAGGTAATTGAGCAGCACCCAGCCGGACGGATTGAGAATTTCCTCTCGCGAGAACTGCGCCGAGTCGGCCTTGTCGACGGCGTCCATCATTTCGTCGGAAATACCCGGCAAGCCTTCCTTGCCGCCGTAATAGTCATAAACCACGCGCGCCGCCGACGGGGCCTCCGGGTTGATGATGTAGTTGCCGTGTGCGCCCGGATTGCGGATGGTTTCGGACAAATGGTGGTCGAATGCCAGGCCGGCGCTTTCCACGTACGGCAGATTGGTCGTGATGTCGCGCTCGGTGATTTCGATCTTGCCGTCCTGCATGTCCTTGGGGTGGACGAACTTGATCTCGTCGATCAGTTCGAGTTCATTCAGCAGTACGGCGCAAACCAGCCCGTCAAAATCGCTGCGGGTGACCAGTCGGTATTTCTTCTGACTCATGGTGGCTCCTCTGTTTTCGATGGCTGTCTGGTTCGGCGTTGACGGCGTTCCCTCGAACACGATGCGTGTGCGATTACTTCTTGTCTGTCGCCGGATTGGCGTCCTGCGTAGCTTTGTCCTGCGCCTCTTCCTTGACCGCGACCTTCTTCTTCGCTCCGGGCGGGGCGACGGGCGGGAGTTGGGGTTCGACGGTCTCCATCTTGTTGTCGCGCATGTACGCGTCCATGTCACGCCAGCCTTCGTAGATGGAAGCTTTCGGCAGCCAGGAATAGATCGAGTAACAGTCCTCGATGGCGCGTCCCGACTGACGGCAGGCGCCGCCGACGGCTCTTCCATCCGCCTCTGCTTGCGCGGCTTTTGCCGCCGGATCAACGATCCCCATGCGCTGCTGGATGATGTCGCAGCCGGCCAGCCCGAACAACAATGCGGTTCCGATCAATACGATTCGTATGGCGCTGCTCATCGACTCTGGCAATCTGTTTCCCGAAGGCGGTTGGAAGTGAATGAAGCGGGACGGACAGCAGGCATTTTAACCACAATTGCGGACGTGTTCACCGGGCGCTCAATGCCCACGGAACCGCTGTTTGGTTCTTGTGGTGACCCTCGGGAGATTCCGCCACTATAATTGGCGGCTCAGTCTTTCTTGCCAAGGAAACAAAATGCTCTACTCCAGAATCCTCATGGTGGCTGGCGCGGTCGTCTTCGCTACGCCGGCTTCCGTGCTTGCCGTGCCAGCGGCGACGCCAGTCCAGATCGAGTTGTCGCACCGTCTCGACGAAATCCGTGCGGAGCGCCTGCTGCCCTTGATCGAAAGCTTCAACAGGCAGAACAAGGACGTTCAGGTCACGCTCGTCCGCCGTGCCGAAGGTGACGCGCCGAAGCAGCTGAATTTGGTGACGCGCGAGGAGTATTCCCGGTTTCTGGAAAACAAGGCTCAATTCAAGCCGCTGCATGCGGTGATGCGCGAGGCCAAGGAAAAGTTCGACGCCGGCAAGTTGTCGCCCGAGTTGCGTGATGGCCTGTCGGACGCCAAGGGCCAGCTTTTTGCGCTGCCCGTCGCGTTTTCGACGCCCGTGCTCTTCATCAACAAGGCGATGTTCCGCAAGGCCGGACTGGATCCGGAGAATCCTCCGAAGACGTGGGCCGAGGCCCAGGAAACCGCGGGGAAGCTTGCGGATGCCGGCAATCGCTGCCCATTCACGACGTCCTGGCCAGTGCAGATATTCATCGACAACGTTAGCGCCTGGAATGGTGCGGATGTGAACGACGCGAAAGGAAAGCTTGCCTTCAACGGACTCGCGCAGGTCAAACACATTGCGATGATGGCGACCTGGTACAAGAGCAAGTACTTCTCCTACTTCGGGCCCAAGGACGAGGCCGATAACCGCTTTGCCAACGGCGAATGCGGAATGCTGACCAGTTCCTCGTCGCTGTTCGCATCGCTGAATGCAAGCAATTCGCTGGAAGTCGGCGTCTCGCCCTTGCCCTATCACGATGACGTGTATGGTGCGCCGAAGAATACGCTGGCCGATGGCTCTTCGCTGTGGATCGCCAACGGGATGAAGCCCGCCGAAACCAAAGGCGTGGCGAAGTTCGTTAACTACGTTCTCGGGCCGGAAATTCAAATCAATCTCACGCTGGCCGGAGGCTACCTGCCGATGACGCCGGTGGCGCGCGCTGCTGCCAGCACGAAGTTGCTCGGGGCCGATCTGGGCGGCCTGAAGATCGCCTACGAACAGCTGCAAGGCAAGGGCTCGTCGCCCAAGGTCCGTGTCGCGCAGATCGAATCGGTGCGCCAGATCGTCGAGGAAGAACTCGAAACGGTTTGGGCCGACAAGAAGCCGGCGAAGGAGGCTTTGGACAGCGCCGTTGCGCGTGGCAATGCGGCGATGCTGAAGGTCGCGGCGCTCGATCAGGCGGCGATCGCCCCGAAGTCCAAGGGTAAAGGCAAGAAATGATCCGTCCGGCGCCGGCCTGGGTGCTTCCGCGCGTCGTCGCGCACCGTTGCGGCGGGGCGCTGGCGCCGGAGAACACGCTGGCCGGACTGCCGATTGCCGCTGCGCTCGGCTATCGCGCGGTCGAGTTTGACGTCATGCTCTCGGCCGACGCCACCCCGTGGGTGATCCACGATGAAACGCTGGAGCGCACGACCAGCGGTTTCGGCAATGTTTGCGCTACGCCGGACGTAATCTTGCGCACGCTTGATGCGGGGGCTTATCAGCACCGGGCTTTCTCCGGCGAGCCGCTGCCGACCTTTGCGGCCATTGCCCGGATGTGCCAGGCGCTCGGGCTGTTGGCCAATGTCGAGATCAAGCCGGCGACGGGCTTCGAGCGAATCACGGGCGAAGTCGTCGCACAGCAGATTCTGGCGTTGTGGGGCGATGCGCCGTTGCCCCTGGTTTCGTCCTTTTCGGAAGCGGCGCTTGCCGC
>JAGNOM010000129.1 GCA_017990155.1 Propionivibrio sp.
GCCACCTGTCCGTCGCGGCGGATGACGATGGCGGTCTCGTGGTTTTCGTTGCTGACGATCATGGCCGCATCGTACCAGTTCCACGCGGCGCTTCACGAGCGAGCGGTCTGGGTTTTCGGCATACGCTATAATTCACGCCGACTGAAATCTCCACGAGGCACCGCAATGAAACTCTGCATTCCCGTCAAGCTCCCCGAAGGTCTTGAGTCGCATATCGAACCGCATTTGCCGCACGCCGCGTATCTGGTGTTTTTCGACACTGAGAGCCGCAGCATCGACGCGGTGTCCTTGCGCGAGCCGAAACCCGGCGACGAGCAGCACATGAACTTCGACGCCGTGCTGTGCGGCAGCATCAGCCGCGTCGTCCTGCGTACGCTCGCCATGCAGGGCGTACAGGTGTTCGGCACAGCGGCGACGACCGTCGCGGAGGCGGTCGCCCAGTTCGAGAACGGCGAGCTTTCAGCCGCCGAGACCGGCGAGGACGATCATCAATGTTCCGGACAGGGCGGCTGTGGTGGCAGTGGCGGTTGCGGCGGGCACGGGCATGATGAAGAGCACGGGGAACACGCGCACGGCCACGGTGGTTGTGGTGGCGGGGGCGGATGTGGCGGGGGCGGATGCGGCGGCCATGGTCATGACCACGATCACGGCCAACACCACCACGAAGGCGGCCAAGCGCACGGCGGATGCGGTTGCGGCGGGCAGGGGCAGCCGCACGGCGAGCGTCCGGCGTTCAAGCCCCTAGGCGACGAGTTTTCGATTGCCGTGTGCAGCCAGAACCGCAAGACGGTGACCGAGCACGCCGGCAAGTGCCGCAAGTTCTGGGTGTACCGGATTCAGGGCGGGCAGGTTGCCGAAAAGACGCTCCTGGAATTGCCGATTGAACAATCGTTCCACGAGACGCCGGCCGATCAGGCGCATCCGCTCGATGGCGTGCATGCATTGATCGCCGGGAGCATGGGCGACGGCATGAAGCAGCGCCTCGTTCAGAACGGCATTCGTGGCCTGGTGACCGACATGCAGGACCCGGACGAAGTGGTCGCCGTGTTCCTCGAACGGGCGATCGGCATCCCGCGCCCGGTCGCGGCTTGAGAGCCCAAATTCAGCCGAGCGTCGCGCCGGCGAGCTTGGCGCCAAAGCTGATGAACAAACCGCCGACGCCGCCCGTGGTCGCGGCCGACAGCCGGCGCCGGCTGCGGAAATGCCGCGCCAGGCCGGCGCCGCCAAAGATCAGCGCCGACAGATAGAGTCCACTGCAAATCTGCACGACGCTGCCGAGAATCAGGAACGAGAGTTCCGGGTGCGCGTAGGCCGGATCAACGAACTGGACGAAGAACGAAACGAAGAAGAGGATCGCCTTGGGGTTCATCAGGCTGATCAGCAAGGCCTTGCGGAAGGGATTGTCGCCGTCGAAGCGATCATCGGCCTCGTCCGTTTGCGTCTGGCTCGGGCGAGTGCGCCAGGTGCGCACGGCTTCGCGTAACAGGCTGAGACCGATCCACGCCAGGTAGGTCGCGCCGGCCAGTTTGATGGCCCAGAACAGCGCCGGTGTCGATTTCAGCAGCGACGCCGCACCGGTGGCCGAGAGCAGCATCAGCAGCGCATCGCCGGCGAAAATGCCGCAGGCGCCACGATAGCCGGCGCCAATGCCCCGGCGCGAGGCGAGCGCGATGACATAGAGCGAGTTCGGCCCCGGTAGCAGCACGATGAAGATCGTGCCGATGATGAAGGTCGTCAGGTCAGGAATGCCGTAGAACATGAGTGCTTACTCCGGGGGAATAGGGGCTTTACGGTTCGTTGCGATCCGCCAGTCGGTGGCTCGCATCGGCGCCGAGGTCGAGTCCGTAAATCTCCTTGAGACTGGCAATGCGCGCCAGCGTCTCTTCGGAAAACGGATTCTTGCCCTCGAAGGCATGCAGGACGATGCCTTCGAGCAGGTCGCCGAGCGTCATTTCCTTGTATTCAGCCAGCGCCTTGAGCACTTTCAGCAGGCGCTTTTCAATGCGCACGCCGGTCTGGATGCGTTCGGCAGGTGTCGGGTGACTCGTGTCGTTGTCGGGCATGGCGTGCTCCTGAATGGATGTTATTTGGTATTTATGTACCAAGATATCAGGCGCGCTGCGGGTTTGCAAGCGCGCGATTGTGTTGGATCGGCCCGCGCGCCACGGGCAATCGCATGAATGCCAGCTCCTCCCCCTTGAAGGGGGAGGAGCTGATGCGTACGGCATTCATGCGATTGCCCTGCCGATTCGCCGTGCTCGCGGAGAGCACGCGGTTTTCAAGGATAATGGACGGCACGAACGGAAGCCGGCGTGCCACCTCGGGGAAGCTTCCGCATAAGACAACGGGCCGAAGACAATGAACCTCAAGCAGCTTTCCGAAAAACTGGGACTCTCGCAAACCACGGTCAGCCGTGCGCTCAACGGTTATTCCGACGTGAGCGAGGCGACGCGCCAGCGTGTCGCCGAGATGGCGCTGGAACATGGCTATCGTCCGAATACGATGGCGCGGCGCCTGGCGATGGGGCGGGCCGATGCGATCGGTCTGATTTATCCGCTGGATGCGACCTACCTCGGTGATCCCCGTTTTATCGAGGTGCTCGAAGGACTGACCGCGCGCCTGCGCGATGAGCAGCTCGACGTGCTGATCGCCTCGGCCGGCAAGGACGACGAACTGGAGACCTATCAGCGCCTGATCCGCACGCACCGCGTCGATGGATTGATCGTGGCCCGCACGCACCTCGACGACGCCCGCATCCGCTATCTCCGCGAATCAAAGTTTCCCTTCGTCTCGTACGGCCGTACCGCCGATCCGTCCGGCTTTGCCTGGTTCGATTTCGATAATGCACTGGGGACGCGTCTGGCGGTTGAGCGGCTGGTGTCATTCGGCCATCGCCGGATCGCCTATCTGCACGCGGACCTCGATCTCAACTTCGCCGCGCAACGTCACCAGGGTTTCCTGTCGGCGATGCAGTCGGCCGGCCTGAACGCAGATCTCGCACTGGTGCGCGAAGTCGGCGTTCTGCGGCGCACGGCCTACGCGGTCATGGGCGAACTACTGGCGCGTCCTGATCGCCCGACGGCGATCATCGTCGACAACAACCAGGCCGGCGTCGGCGTCGTTCGCGCCATCCTGGAGTCCGGCCTGCGACTCGGGCAGGATTGCTCGTTGATCGTCTACGACGGCCTGCCCGAAGATACGCTGCTCGACATCGCCAACGTCACCGCCATCGAGCAGCCGACGCCGGAAAAAGTCGGGCGCAAACTCGGCGACCTGATGCTCGGCGTCTTGCAGGGCATCGAACCCACGCGCCTGCAGGTCGAGTGGCAACCGGTATTGCATGCGGGCAACTCGGACGGTCCGGTGCCACGCTAAAGAGCACAAAAGCAAGCTACTTGTATTTCTCCGCGATCCTGTTCAACTCGCCGGAGTGCGACAGGGCAACGGTGGCCGCCTCCATTTTCGCCACAATCGATTCGGCATCGCGATGCGATTTCCGGATACCAAAGCAGAAATTCGCCTTCGGCAGCCAGGGCGCGGGAGAGAAATGCAGCTTGTCTTCCAGTCCAAGGCTCTTGACGCGGGCGGCGCCGACGTATTCGCCCTCAACGAGCGTATCAACCGTCCCCAGCGCGATTCGCTTCAATACGGTTTCTTCATCGTTGAAATAAACCATGCGCTCATCTTCAAGATATTCCTTGGTATACCCGCTGCCGCGGTAGGTGCCTTGAACCAGCGATCGCAGGTCTTCCAGGGACTTGACCTGGGTCGGGCGCAAATCATCGGCGCGATGATAAAAGCCGTAGTCCATGGCGATGACGGGCGATTTGCAGAAGATCGCGTACTCGCTGCGGCCTTGCGTCGGGACGGTACAAAAAGCGTCCAGCTCGCCTCGCTCGACCATCGCTTGTGTGCGCGCCCACGGGTAACCGGCGTGTTCCAGCAGCAGATTCGCCGAATGGGCGATGGCGTCGAGACTTTCGATCAGCAGTCCCGTCATTGCGCCGTCGTCCCCGCGCTGACTGAATGGCCAGTAGCGATCAAAATAGCCGACGCGAAGCCGGGTTTCCGCTGCGGTAGTGCCAAGTGGCCAGGTTGCACCCAGGATCGCCGCGTTGAACAGGAATTGTCGTCTATTCATTCTGAAATACCTCGCTACGATTGCGTCCTCGTTCCTTCGCCTTGTATAAGGCCGCATCCGCTCGTTTCAGCAGGCTGGGCAAATCATCGTGCGCACCGTGGAAGACTGCGGCACCGACACTCACCGTATAGGCGATCTCGCCCTCCGGGCCTTCGACGGTTTGGCGTCGGACTGTTTCGACAACGCGTTCCGCCAGAACTTTGGCACCTTCAAGCGTCGTGTCGGGCAACAGTATCGCGAATTCTTCGCCGCCGATCCGAGCCAGCAGGTCCGTGGCGCGCAGTGGAATCCCCGCGGCAACGACAAAGTTCTTCAGTACCTCGTCGCCGACCGAATGGCCCCAGGTGTCGTTGATGTCTTTGAAGTGATCCAGATCAAGCATCAATATCGACAGCGGCCCCGAGCGCAGTGCGCGTTGAATTTCAATCGTGGCTCGTTCGAAGAAATGGCGTCTGTTCGCAATGCCCGTCATCGGGTCTTCCCGGACCAGACTCTCGAGTTTCTGGTTGGCAAGCGCCAGCTGCTCGGTGCGACTAATCACCTGCCGCTCAAGGTCTTCATTGATTTCTTCGAGATGCGCCGCGTGCCGTTTTCGTTCAGCATCCAGCAAACTCAGCATCGTATTGAATGCGCGCTCAAGCTGGCTCAGTTCATTTTTCTCGGGTTGATCAAGGCTGATGCGTGTCTTTTCCAGCGAATTCAGGTTGATCGTCTCAATCTGACTCGTCAGCTTTCCAAGCGGTGCAGAAAGGCGCTTCTTGAAGACCCAGACAAACAGAATGGTCAGTGCCAGGCTTTTTATCAGCGCATTGACGACGATCAGCTGATAGCTGACCTTGAGCAGGTCGAAAACAACGCCATGCGTCGTCATCAGGGTGACATCCGCCAAATGGGCGTCGGCATTTGCGTCGCGGTAGTTCAGGCTGAAGGTGTGGGTGACCGTTGCGACGCCCGGCCGGGCATCGCCCTTGCTCTTGAGCGTGTCGTGACCTTGCTCGTCGACAATGCGAATTGCGGAAATAAACGACAAGGCCAGGATTTTTTCCTGCAAGTCATCGACTTGCTTGGTATTCAGTTCCCAGAGCGATGCCGCGAGCGTTGGATAGTAGATTCGCTCCACGTTCTGCAAGCGTTGATGAACCTGGCTGCGCATTTCGAAGTATTCAATGACCATCTGGGCGATGGTTACGACGAATGTGATAACGAAGTAAATCGACAGTATCGACATCAAGAGCTGCCAACCCAGCCCTTTCCGGTATTCGTTAGCCAGTCGCATGCGTAAGCGCTTTGTGGGTCGTGGAAGAGTCAGTGCGTGAGTGCGTGAGTGCGAAATCGCACAATAGTGGAATCGGCGCGAGTTTCATAGATTCCGCCGAGCAACTTGATCGGTCATAGCGGATCGCTATCGCAAGCATGAAACCATTCAATTGGTAATGTTTCTCACCCCGTCCTAAGATGGTTCCGTCGATTCGAATTTACGTGGTCCATCAACCTCAAGGAGACAGCAAATGGCAACAGACGGGAGTGGTACGAAACAAGGTGGGCAATGCCCGGTGATGCACGGCGGTGCGACGTCGGCCGAGACGATGCGACAGTGGTGGCCGAAGGCGCTCAACCTCGACATCCTGCATCAGCACGACAGCAAGACCAACCCGCTGGGCGCGGGTTTCAACTATCGCGAAGAGGTCAAGAAGCTCGACGTCGATGCGCTGAAGAAAGACCTCAAGGCGCTGATGACCGACAGCCAGGCTTGGTGGCCGGCCGACTGGGGCCACTACGGCGGTTTGATGATCCGCATGGCCTGGCACTCGGCCGGTACCTACCGCATTGCCGACGGGCGCGGCGGCGGCGGCACCGGCAACCAGCGCTTTGCGCCGCTCAACTCGTGGCCGGACAACGCCAATCTCGACAAGGCACGCCGCCTGCTCTGGCCGATCAAGAAGAAATACGGCAACAAGCTCTCCTGGGCCGACCTGATCATCCTCGCCGGCAATATGGCCTACGAATCGATGGGACTGAAAACCTTCGGCTTCGCCTTCGGTCGCGAAGACATCTGGCATCCCGAAAAGGACATCTACTGGGGTTCGGAAAAGGAATGGCTGGCGCCGACCGGGAGCGAAGGCAACCGCTACTCCGGCGAACGCGACCTGGAGAACCCGCTGGCCGCCGTGATGATGGGCCTCATCTACGTAAACCCGGAAGGTGTCGACGGCAAGCCCGATCCGCTCAAGACGGCCAAGGACATGCGCGTGACCTTTGCCCGCATGGCGATGAACGACGAGGAAACGGTCGCCCTGACCGCCGGCGGCCACACCGTCGGCAAGGCGCACGGCAACGGCAGCGCGGCTAATCTCGGCCCGGCGCCGGAGGGTGCGGAACTCGACGAACAGGGTCTCGGCTGGCAAAACCACACGACGCGTGGCGTCGGTCGCGATACGGTGACGAGCGGCATCGAAGGCGCGTGGACGACTCATCCCACCAAATGGGACAACGGCTACTTCGATCTGCTCTTCAAGTACGACTGGTGGCTGCAGAAGTCGCCAGCCGGCGCGCATCAGTGGCAGCCGATCAATATTGCGGAAGAAGACATGCCGGTCGACGTCGAAGACCCGTCGATCCGTTGCACGCCGATGATGACCGACGCCGACATGGCGCTGAAGTTCGATCCCGAGTACCGCAAGATCGCCGAGCGCTTCCACAAGGACCCGGCCGCCTTCACCGACGCCTTCGCACGCGCCTGGTTCAAGCTGACGCACCGCGACATGGGGCCGAAGGCACGCTACATCGGCACCGATGTTCCGGCCGAAGACCTCATCTGGCAAGACCCGGTCCCCGCCGGCCGCAAGGACTACGATATCGCCGCCGTCAAGGCGAAGATCGCCGCCGCCGGTCTCTCGATCAGCGAAATGGTGGCGACCGCCTGGGACAGCGCCCACACCTTCCGCGGCTCGGACAAGCGCGGCGGCGCCAACGGCGCGCGCATCCGGCTCGCGCCGCAAAAGGACTGGGAAGGCAACGAGCCGGCCCGTCTCGCCAAGGTGCTCGCGGTCTATGAAAAGATTGCCGCCGACACCGGCGCCAGCATCGCCGATGTGATCGTGCTCGCCGGCAACGTCGGCGTCGAGCAGGCCGCCAAGGCAGCGGGTGTCGAGGTGAGCGTGCCGTTCGCGCCGGGCCGTGGCGATGCGACGCAGGAAATGACCGATGTCGAATCGTTCGAAGTGCTCGAACCGCTGGCCGATGGTTTCCGCAACTGGTTGAAGAAGGACTACGTCGTCAGCGCCGAGGAACTGCTGCTCGACCGCGCCCAACTGCTGCGTCTGACGGCTTGCGAGATGACGGCGCTGGTCGGCGGCATGCGTGTGCTCGGGACCAATCACGGCGGCGGCAAGCACGGCGTCTTTACCGACCGCGTCGGCGCGCTGACCAACGACTTCTTCGTCAATCTCACCGACATGGCCTACACCTGGAAACCTACCGGCCGCAACAGCTACGCCATCGTCGA
>JAGNOM010000130.1 GCA_017990155.1 Propionivibrio sp.
TTGCTTCAGCGCCCCCCGCTGACAATGTTTGACCCTCCCTGACCCATCGCAACGATGGGACATTCGATCCCGCGCCGGACTGGCGTGGGATCCTTTTTTTGTTTGGTCAGAACGAAGGAGACAGCCAATGTACACGGTTGTATTCAAACCGACCGGGCAGGTCCTGGCGGCCAACCTCACGCTTGAGGGCGTCGATGCCTGGGTGACAAAAAACGAAGCGCGCTACAGCACCATGCAGACGGTCGGCATGACCATCTTCGTGTTCGGCACCGCATAATCGAGCGTAAAACCTATCGATCAGCCTGACCCCGCCCGGTTCCGAGCGCGGCGAGGTGCTGATCCTGCCGCAGAGCCCGCGCCCTCACACGGCGATCGGGCTCGTTGCGTTTGGGCAGGAGGCCAACCAGCGCCCCCGGGTTGCCGCGCGCACCGCTCGCCACGTAATCCGCCAGCAGCGCACTCCGAACCCGCTCGCAAGACTCCCCGCGCGCCACGAGATAGTCGAACAGCGCGTCGACCAGCCATTCCGGCGACAAGCCGTTGGTCTTTTGCGCCCGTTCCCACAGCCAGTCGGAAAACGCCATGAACGACTGAAACGCGGATGAAACTGCGCCCTCGCCCATCAACAACGCCATCGACTGCCGGAAGCGCCCCGAGTTCGCGACCATATCCCAGTAGCGCGCGAGTCGCGTGAAGCGCCGGACCATACTGGCATCGACAACGGCGGTTTGTTGCACGGAATACGGCGGACGCTCGTCATACACCATGCCATGCGCGATCGTATGCCGCGCAATCGGCGTACCGCGCAAACGCTTGAGCAGACCAAGCTGGATTTCGTGCGGCTTCATGCCATACAGACGATCAAAGCCGCGCGCAAAGCTCTCCAGGGTCTCGCCGGGCAAGCCGAAGATCAGGTCGGTATGCAGGTGGGCCTGCGAGTGCTCAAGCAGCCAGCGCAAGTTGGCCTCGGACTTTTCGTTATCCTGCCGACGCGAAATGCGTTGCTGAACCTCGACGTTGAAGGTCTGGATGCCGACTTCGAGCTGCAGGGCGCCGGGCGGGAACTTCGCGATGAGCTGGCGAAGACGTTCGGGAAGATGATCGGGGATGACTTCGAAATGCACGAACAGGCTTCCGGCCGAACCTTCCTCTGCAAGCCGGTCGAGGAAGAATTGCAGAATGCGCGCCGAATCATCGACCTTCAGGTTGAAGGTGCGATCAACGAACTTGAAATTGCGCGCGCCGCGCTCGTACAGACGCTGCATTTCAGCGAGAAAACGATCGAGGTCGAACGACCAGGCCGTTTTGTCCAATGCGCTCAGGCAGAACTCGCACTTGAACGGGCATCCGCGCGACGCCTCGACGTAGAGCAGCCGGTGCGCGAGATCGGCATCCGAGTATTCGTCGTAGGGCATGACGATTTCGGCCAGTGGCGGCTGTTCGCCGGCGATGAATCCTGGCGGATGACGACCGTCGATCAGCGCTCGACATAGCTTCGGGAAGCTCACATCGCCCCAGCCGGCGATGACATGGTCGGCCAAACCGACGATTTCCTGAGTTTCGATCTCATGGCTGACTTCCGGCCCGCCGAGGACGATCCGGACATCGGGTCGCGCCGCCTTGAGCGCACGCACCACCGCAGTCGTCTGGACGACATTCCAGATATACACACCGAAACCGACGATCTGGACGGTGCGCGCACCGGATGCAGTACAAAGCGCCGCAAGCAGTTCATCGACGATTTCGCCGACCGGCCGCGCGATGGTGAATTCACGCAGCGTCGTGTGTTTCCGCAACTTGCCCATGTTGGCGAGCACGTAGCGCAAACCGAGCGATGCGTGGATGTACTTGGCGTTGAGTGTCGCCAGGACGATGGCCGGTTGCGCAGTCATTCTCGCCGCACTACACCGGCAGTTTGAGCGTCCGCAACTCGGCGCGCACCGCCGCCGGATCGACAAAATGAATGCCGTGCAGGCCAAGTTGGCGCGCGGCTTCGACGTTCTCCAGACGGTCGTCGATGAAGACCGCGCGCGATGCCGTGATCGAATAGCGCTGCATCAGCCGCAGATAGATCTCCGGATCGGGCTTGACGACGCCCTCTTCGCCGGAAACCACCGTCCCGTCGAACTCGCTCAGGAAGGGAAAACGCGCGACGGCCAGCGGATAGGTTTCGGCTGAGAAGTTGGTCAGCGCGAACGTCCGGACGCCGCGTTGTCGCAAGCTAAGGAGCAGATCGACCGACTCCGCGATCGGCTCGCCGACCGTTTCGTGCCAGCGGTGATAGAAGGCTTCGAAAAGCGGGCGATGGTGCGGGAAGCGCTCGCTGTGCGCAGCGATGCCCTCGGCGAAAGGACGGCCGGCGTCCATGCCGAGATTCCATTCCTCGAAGCCGGTTTCCGCGAAGAAACTATCGATACTCGCGTCGTCCGGCAGCATTTTCCGGAACAGCCAGCGCGGATTGAACGGGATCAGCACATTGCCGAGATCGAAGACCACAGTATCGAAACGGGAACTTTGCGTCATGGTTTCCTCGTGGTGTTTCACTGCGCCGCATCGCTGGCATCGCTGGCATCAAGTACGCGCTCGCACTCAAGCATCAGCGATTGTGCAATCTCGGAGCCGGAATGGTAGTTCGCATCGAGCGACTCCATCATCTCATGCGCGGTATATAGCCCGGCTTCGCGCGACAGCGCGCCTTCCATCTGCCGGGCAAGCTGATCGCTCAGGGCGGACAGGTGCTTGCGTTCCCTGAGCGGCAAGTCGCGCTTGCTGCGCGCCAGCCACTCGGCCGCGAGGCTGGCGCCTTGCGCCTCGGTCAACCATTGAGCGTGCTCGTAGAAGACCGACAGCCGCTCGGCGACCAGAGCAAAGATGAGAGCAATCCGGGCGCCGCGATCAGTCAGCGGTGGAGAGCTTGTCAGTGGAAACATCGTTTTCGGGAGCGCTGTTGAAGTCGGCCAACCTTACCACGCGGCCCAGTCGCCAAAACAGAAAGGCGGAACCCGGATTGCGGTCCCGCCATTGATCTTGGCCTCGGCGCCCGGCATCAGCGGGCTCGGCCGTCAAGCCAAACGTCTGTTTAGCCCTGCAGGCAGCTCTCGAACGTCGCCTCGGCATTGCCCGGGAAGTTGTATCGGGCGAACAGTCGCTGCAGCTGGATCGAGCGCGTCCGCGCCGTTGCCGAGAACCAGATTCCAAGCGCCTTGCCCTGCTTGGCGAGCGTGGTGAAAGCGTAGTGCCAGTCGCGCGCTTCGCCCAGTCGCTCGATGACTTCGCGCTCGTTGCCGATGAGGATACCGGCGCGTTTCAGGGATTCGATGAACTGCGCGGATTGTTGTTGGCTTTCGGTCATTTCGGACTCCAGAAATTGGTGCGGCGATGACCGATTAACGCCGCCCTGGCACATGGGTTGACCCTGATCGAGTAACGGTTCGTAACAGACTCCGGCCCGCAAGCGCACGCGCCGCCTGCTTTTTCGATCACACTGTGCTATGAAGTATATAATCCAATGCTTATTGACGACGGTCCGCTTCCGAGCGTTCGCCACCTTCCAGAAACGCAGCAGGAGTCTCTGCATGCACATTGAAGCCTTTTTCGACACCGGGACGAGCACCTTTAGTTACCTCGTCCTCGACCCGGACAGCAAGCGCTGCGTGTTGATCGACAGCGTGCTCGACTACGACCCCAAATCCGGGCGAACCCGGACTACGAACGCCGACCGGCTGATCACACGCGTTCAGGAATTGGGGGCAACGGTCGGCTGGATCCTGGAAACACACGCCCATGCCGACCATCTCTCGGCCGCCGCCTACCTGAAGGAAAGGCTCGGAGGCCGGACCGGCATCGGCGAGCAGATCGCCCAAGTACAGGCGATCTTCGGCCGGTTGTTCAACGCCGGACCTGCATTCGCGACCGACGGCAGCCAGTTCGACCGCCTCTTTGCCGATGGCGAGACCTTCGCCGTCGGAGGACTCCACTTCCAGGTCATGCACACGCCGGGCCATACGCCGGCCTGCGTCAGCTATCTCGTCGCGGATGGCGAAGAACAGGCGGTGTTTGTCGGCGATACCTTGTTCATGCCCGACACCGGCACCGCACGCTGCGACTTTCCCGGTGGCGATGCGCGCACGCTCTATCGCTCGATCCGCCGCCTGCTGGAATTGCCCGAACCGACCCGCCTCTACCTCTGCCACGACTATCCGCCGAACGCGCGCGAAATCACTTTTGTCACGACGGTGGGCGACCAGCGCCGCGCCAACATCCACGTTCGCGACGACCTGGGCGAGGAAGAATTCGTCGCCCTGCGCACCCGGCGCGACGCAACGCTGGAAATGCCCGTGTTGCTCCTGCCGGCGATCCAGGTGAACATGCGTTGCGGCGCCTTTCCGGAGCCCGAGGATAACAGCGTCCGCTATCTCAAGATTCCGCTGAACGGACTTTAGCTATCCCATGCCCCTCGTGATCGATCCGGCCATTCCGGCAATTCTCCTCGGCAGCATCGTCGGCCTCATCCTCGCCATCAGCGGCGCCGGCGGCGGAATCATCGCCGTGCCGCTGCTCGTCTTCGGTTTGGGTCTGCCGGTGCGCGAGGCAGGCCCGATCGGGCTGCTGGCCGTCGGCGTTGCCGCCGGACTGGCGACGGTCCTCGGACTGCGCAAGGGCATCGTTCGCTACCGCGCGGCGGCGCTGGTTGGCGCCTTCGGCGTCCTGATGGCCCCACTGGGCGTCTGGCTCGCGCAACGCATCCCGAACGTGCCGCTGATGGTCGCCTTTGCATTGATTCTTGCGTGGACCGGTGTGCAGGCCTTGCGCCGCACATTAACGTCAACAATGAAAGAAAAGGAACTTCTCACCGGCCAACCGTGTCGAATTGGCCCTGATACCGGGCGTTTCATATGGAACCTACCCTGCGCACGAATGCTCTCCCTCACCGGCTTGCTCAGCGGACTGATGAGTGGGCTGCTCGGCGTCGGTGGCGGATTCGTCATCATTCCGGCGCTGACGCGCTATTCGGATCTCGACCAACGAAGCATCCTGGCCACCTCGCTCGGCGTGATTACGCTGGTCGCCTGCGGCAGCGTCGCGGCGGCGGCGGCGGGTGGCAGCATCGCGTGGCCCGTTGCCATTCCATTCGGCGCCGGTGCTGTGGCCGGACTGCTGGCCGGTCGCCTGATCGCCGCACGGCTGGCGGGACCACGTTTGCAGCAGAGTTTTGCTGTCGTCTGTCTGCTCGTCGCGGGTCTGATGCTTGCGCGCGCGACGGGCGTGCTGTTGTGAGGAGTGCTTGCCGGACCACCGTTTCGTATTACCCTTGTTCCATTGTTCATCAACAGGAGTCGTCAACATGAAAAGCAACGTCAATCAATCCCGTCGAAACATGCTGAAATTCGGCGGCGCCGCCCTCGCATTCGCTCCCGTCGCCGCCTTTGCCGCCAAGAACGAAGCCGTGCGCAAGGCCATGGCCTACAAGGACACGCCGGAGGGCGACAAGAAGTGCTCGACCTGCATCCAGTTCGTACCGGGGAAAACCGCGACCGATCTGGGCGGCTGCAAGATCTTCGCCGGTGACACGGAAGTCTCGCCGAATGGTTACTGCAAGGTCTGGGTAAAGAAACCGTAAGCCAGTCTGAAACGTCCCTCAAAAACAGCCGGCACGGGAGAATGATCCCGCGCCGGCTTTTTTGTATCCTTACTTGACGTTAAACACCACGCGCAACTCGTCGATTTCTGCATCGCCCATTGGTTGCAGCGGCCCGATCGACGACGCCATGACCAGCGAATTCGCGCTGAATTCGGCGACTTCGAGGTAATCGAAGGTGCTCAACAGCTTGTCGCCGGTCACGAAAACGCAGTCGTTCTCGACCAGGATCGCGCGGTTGTCGCCGAACATGCGCGCAACCTCGTCGACGTCGTTGTAGAGGTTGCCGAAGGGAATCGACGGCACGTCCTGCAGGAAGATCCAGCTCTCGGGAATCGTGCGCACGTCGAAGCGCTTGCCACTCACGGCATGCGCCATCAGATTGACCGGCTGCGTCGAGATGATCGAGTTGATGTGCGGATTGAGCTGGTAACTCCGCTGATGCAGCGCCACTGACCGACTCGGCACTTTGCCGGCTTCGGCCATGCCGCTGCGGATCTGCACGATGTCGCTCGGCGAAATGTCCCAGCGCGCGACGTCGCGCGGCGTGATCAGAAAGTCGTCATCCCGCCAACGCACCGACACGGTCCCATAGGTCGAGATCATCAAGCCCTGGTCGCAGGCACGGCGGATGATGCGCACCATGTCCGAACGCAGCGCGCGCTCGTCCGACGGGTAGTCCACGTCCATGAAGTGTGCGATGTGCTTCGGGATATTCGTCTGGTAGCTTTCGATCTGCTGGTCGGTCAGCGTATTCACGTTGCCCAGTTTGTAGGCGTTGACGATCGTGCGGCAGCAAAACTCCAGCGTTTCGAAACGCTGATAGGCGTCCATCAGATCGGTGCCGCCGAGCACGACGCCGTGGTTTTCCATGATCACCGCCTTGAAGCGCCGGTTCTCAAAGACTTCGGCAATCTTCGCGCCGAGGTCCTCGCTGCCGGGACAGCCGTAGCGCGCGTAGCCGATCTCGCCACAAATGTAGCGCGCCTGCGGCACGATGTTGGTGTTGGGCACCTGCCGCGCGATGCTGAACGCCACCAGGCCGGGCGGATGCGCGTGGATGACGGCAGTCAGTTCCGGGCGCGCTTCGTAGATTGCCTTGTGGAACGGAAATTCCGACGACGGCTTGTGCGGCCCGGAGATCGTGCCGTCCGGCTTGATGCAGACGATGTCCTTGGCGGTCAGCGAACCCTTGTCGATCCCCGATGGGGTGATCCAGATGTTGCCGTTCTCGTCACGGATCGAAATGTTGCCGCCGGAAGTCGTCGTCATGCCGCTGCGGTAGATCCGCCCGATGATCACGTTGATCTGGTCGGTTGGGTGCATCAATTGCGTGTCGAGCTGATTCATCAGGTTCTCCTCAGGATCGCAAGATTATGTCCGTGGATTGCTGAGTCGATGATACGCCGCACGTCGGCTCGCCTCTTGTACGATTCGGCCGATCAGCCACCGCAACTGGCTCAATTGCCGTCATTCGCCGACTTTGAGTGCAGCTACAGGTACTCGGCGAGCGGAATCGGCCGATCGCGATCCCAGGGCACATGAACCTCGTCGAAGCCGAGCGAACGAAGCAGTGGCGCCACTTCGGCAAAACCGCGCCGCAGATGCGCCGCCGCGTGCGAATCGCTGCCGAGCGAAATCTCCCGCCCACCGTGCGCGCGGTAACGTTCGAGGAAGAACGGCGTCGCGCATGACTGCTTTGAGACGCAGAACAGGCCGGAGGTGTTCACTTCGATCAGTTTCCCCGAACGCGCGGAAAGCGCCGCGAGATCGTCCTCCAGTTCGCGGATGCGCGATCTCCACGGCTTGCCGGCGAAAAAACGCTCATCCAGGTGACGCTGGAAAACACCCGGATGGCCGATCACGTCGAACTCCGGAACGGCCAGACTGGCGCTGAACTCCGCCGCATACTCGGTCAATATCTGCTCGAAGATCGCGTCGTCGTAGAAATGGTCGATTTCGCGATCGGAGATCGTCCACGGATCGAGCGTGTG
>JAGNOM010000438.1 GCA_017990155.1 Propionivibrio sp.
TGTGCATCAACTGTGGGCGCGTAGAAGAATTCGTTGATGAAGAAATCGAGCGCAGGCAGAAAAAGATCGCCAAGGACCGTGGATTCGCTGTTCACGCCCACGCGCTCTATCTTTATGTTGAATGCATCAAGAAAGACTGTCCGCACAAGGACAGCCAGGCCGAGAGTCCGAAGACGGTATCTGCCGATTCAAGCAAAAGAGTCTAGGTAACGCCCGATTCGATCGCTCGAATACGCGCCCATTTGGCTGTCGCGATACGAAGAGTCCGGGGCACTCCTGCCGCCGACACGCTCACCCAAGCGAACTTGCTCGCTCTGTTGTTTCGCTAGGGCCATCCGCGCGTCAATTTCCATTTGCGTGGCCGCAGCAGCCACCCGGTGGTCCTGAGCGGAAGGATCGGCCGGCGCGAGAGCTGTCGAACGGATGTGTTGCGCCTTCGGAATCGTCTCTTCTGGCGTCTTGGCCGGAGAAGCATCGATCGAGACTTCTCCGGCGACGGCATAGCGCTTGTCGTCGGGCCCCGTTTCGTAAGAATAGCTCGGGCCTCCACGGACAAGGTCGGCGCCCACTGAAAGATGAGCCTGCTCGTGCGCCCGGACTTTCCGGTCAGTCTGCTCGAGTTGCCTGACCACCTGCAGTTGTTCCGGCGTCAATCCTTCCGTCGTTTTCGAAGAGGAATGCGCTGCAGTGCCTTCGCCGTCCGCACGCCCGCGCCCGTCAGCGTTCGGTCTTGACGCCTGCACGGCGGTTTGACCAACGCCTCCGATCCATTGGCTTTGCTGACCCGAATTGATCGACGCACTTTGAATCATCAAGAAAACACCTGTAAACCAATCAATTACGTGCTTCAGATTAGCTTACACAAGGGTGCATTTCCAGTGCGGACTCACCCTCTCCTTGAATCGACCACAAGCAGTCGACTACAACTTGTAGCCTTCCAAAACGCTGTGTATTTCCTTGGCCAGTCCATCGAGGCGCTTCGCTGTGGATGCGCCCAGGGAGGCACTTCCCGAACCGGCATCGGCCATGCGGGCGATCTGCTCGACGAGTCTGGCCACATTCTGACTGGCACTGCTCTGTTCCTTGATCGCATCGGTAATCTCGGAAACCATGCTCACCGTTCGCTCGCTGCTTTCACCCATTCGGCGAATCGCATCACCCGCGCCGCCCGCGTTGCTTACCGTCTTCTTGACGCTGGACACCGTCTGAACCATGTTGCTGGCGACCGTCTGCGCGCTGTTCTGGATCTTTGAAACCGTCCCCGCGATCTCTTCCGTGGAGCGCGCCGAACGCTCAGCGAGCTTACGTACCTCATCGGCCACGACGGCAAAGCCTCGACCCTGCTCACCGGCACGCGCTGCTTCAATCGCCGCATTGAGCGCCAGGAGATTCGTCTGGTCCGCGATGTCGCGGATCGTCTGTACGACCGAGGTAATCAGGCCGCTCTGCCGTTGCAGATCCTCAACCAGGGAAGCCGAGCCATCCACCACGCCAGCGATTTCATTGATATCGTCGATTGTCTCGGAAATAACCTCAGTCCCCGAACTCGCCAGTCGGCCGGCCTCGGCCGTCAGCGATTGCGCCTCCAGGGCCTGTTCGCCGACATGAGAAATACTTACCGAGAGTTCCTGCATCGTCGCCGCCATGCCTGAAGCGGCCTGACTTTGCGCCTCCGAGTTCTCGGCGCCCAGCGTCGCGCTTTCGGCCATTTCGGAGGCCGCACTGGCCACGGAAACTGCGGCGGTTCTGAGCTGATTCAGATCATCCTGAAGCTGTTCGAACAAGCGGTTGAGTGTGGTCGCCATGTCACCCAATTCATCACGCGATGCGACCGGCACCCGGGCCGTGAAATCACGATCGCGACCAATCCGAGACACCGTTTCTTGCATCCCTTGCAGCGCGCCACCGATTCCCCGAACGGTCAGGACACCCAGAAGACCAACGATTCCGGCGCCGAAGAGCATCCCGGCCCAGGACATCAGGCTACCGACCCGTGCCTGACTCTCGGACTGCACGCGTATCTCGTCGGCCGCCTTGCGGTTGTACTCGACATGCGCCAGCAATGCTTCCTTGAGTTTCTGGCTGACCGGACGCAATTTGCCGAACATCAGGGCACTGGCCGCATCAACGTCGTAATTGCGCGAAGCCTCCATCATCTGAGTCACGAGCGGCATGTATTCGCCGAGCAACTGCTTTTCGGTCGCCAACAACTTCTTTTCTGTTTCATCGATCACCAGCTTTTCATAGCTGGCAAAGCCGGCTTCAAGTTTCTGGAACGCATCGTTGACGCCTTTCTGGGCAGCGTCCTTGATCGTCGGCTCCTTGGTTGCGATATGGCCGGAAGCTTCAACTTCGAGCGACAGGAAAGTCGACTGAATGTCTCCAAGCATTGAAATTCTTGGCATGGTGTCTTCCATCACTGCCGTAACCGTTTGCTGTTCGGCGCGTGTTGTCCACGAACCGACAGCGCCCACGCCAAACAATGCAACGACGCCGACGATTACCA
>JAGNOM010000439.1 GCA_017990155.1 Propionivibrio sp.
GCGAGAAGGGATTCATCGATTTGCCGAAAGCCTATGTTCCATTCCGCGACAAGTCGGCGACCATCGAAATCGACACCAGCGTGAGCCATGATCTTTCTGAGCTTTCGACGATCGTGTTCGGACAGTTGGATCAGTATGAATGCGAAGTGACGAATTTCTCGATGGCGGTCAAGGGAATATGTTCGCCAAGCTACGGTCTGGATGATGCGATCTCGAACGCAAAAGTCATGGATGCCGTTTTTGCATCCATGGTGTCGCAGCGCTGGGTTGCGGTGTAAGACAAGGTTCGCAGTATCCGTCGGGTTTGGGGGCGTTAAACGCATTTCATTACACACAACTCGAATTGCATAGTTTGGCCGTATGATTTCTCGCGCTGATTTTTCTGTCACCCCACGCAAGCAGGAACACACCTTGCTTGCGAATCGTCCTTTTTGCGAGGAAATGGCGATGGCGACGTGGGCGATGGAAGAATTTGCCGGTGCGAAGCTCGGCGACGGGCGTTTGAACGATCGGCTGATCAAGTTGGCGGCACGTTTTGCCGACAAGCCGACGGCGAGCATTCCCGGCGCGTGTCCGGATTGGGCCGAGACCCAAGCGGCGTACCGATTCTTCGATCAAGCCAGCGCTGGCAAGCGCTCGCTGGGTTGGCAGTCCATCCTCGATCCGCACATCGCCCAAACGGAAGCCAGGATGCGGCAGCACCCGGTCGTGCTCTGCCTGCAAGACAGCACCGAGTTGGACTTCAACGGCCAAGGCATTGACGGGCTGGGGCCGCTTTCCTACGAAGCACAGCGGGGAATGTATCTTCATCCGACCTATGTCGTGACACCGGAACGCGAACCGCTGGGCGTCACCGATGCGTGGATGTGGGCACGAGAGTCCAAAGCGACTGACGGCAAGCGCCCGGGAATCCGTGAAAGCCTGCGCTGGACTGAGGGGTACGAGCGGATCGCCGAAATGGCGGCGACCATGCCGGACACTCGACTCGTGTACATAGCTGATCGGGAAGCCGATATCGCCGAACTGATGCAGCGCGCTCACGTCTTGGGAAGCCCCGCCGACTGGTTGATCCGGTCGCAGCATAATCGCAGCCTTCCCGACGGCGGAAAGCTGTGGGCGGCCGTTCTTGGCGGAGCGCCGCTGGGCGAGATTGAATTCACGCTGCCCTCGCGGCACGGACAAGCCGCACGAACGGTGCGCCAGCAGATCTTTGCTCGCCCCATCAGTCTGGTTGACGGCCAGGGCGGTCGTCTGTCGGTGACCTGCCTGATTGCCAAGGAAATCGAGGCCCCCGCCGGGGTCAAACCGGTCGAGTGGCGATTGCTGACCAACCGCGCCGCACAGACCCTGGACGACCTGGTCGAACTGATCGAATGGTATCGCTGCCGCTGGGAAATCGAGACCTTCTTCAACGTACTCAAGAACGGCTGCCGGGTCGAAGCCTTGCAACTCGGCAGCGTTGGCAAAATCGAACTGGCCTTGGCGGTCTATATGGTGGTGTCGTGGCGATTGGCGCGATTGATCCGCCTGGGGCGAACGCATCCGGACCTCATGGCGACGACACTCTTCACCGACGAAGAGTGGAAAGGCGCATACATCCTGGCCAAGAAACCTGTCCCGAAAACGACGCCCACCCTGCGCGAGATCATCCGCCGAATCGCCATGCTCGGCGGCTTTCTCGCCCGAAAAAGTGACGGCGAACCCGGCGTCAAGACGCTGTGGCTTGGCTATCAACGCATCAGGGATTTTGTCGACGGGGTCAAGCATATGCGATCAATTAATGCCGTATGAGTTTTGTGTAATGGAATGCCTTCAACCCCCGCCGGATCAGGCTGTCGAGAAACGCGCGCCAATGGACCTCCGCCTCGGACAGCGCCACCGAGACGCCCAGCACCCGGCGATGACCGCTGTGGGTCACCCCCACGGCCACCAGCACCGCGCAATCGACCAGGCGACCGGCCTCGCGCACCCGTTCATAGCGGGCATCCAGAAAGAGGTAGGGCGTTTCGTCCAGGGGGCGCTCACGCCAGGCGGCCAGGCCGGCATCGAGTTGCTCGGCGGCACGGCTTACCTGCGTCGACGAAATCGACACCTCCGGCCCCAGCAGCGCTTGCAGAACCGTAATCACCTTGCGGGTGGAGACGCCCTGCACGTACATTTCCGCCAACGCGATATTCAGCGCCTGCTCGGTACGCGACCCCTTCTCCAGCGCGCTGGGGTAGAAGCCGCCACCGCGCACCTGGGGCACATCGAAGGTTTGCTCGCCGACGCGCGTCATGACCGTCTTCGGCTTGAAGCCATTGGCGTAGTCGATGCGTTCGGCGGTGCGTTCATGCGGTTGGGCATTGAGATAGTGGGCGCGCTCGATCTTGCTTGCTTCATTGACCAGGATGCGCAGGGCTTCAGCAGCGCCATCAAGGCCGTTTTGCAGCAGGCAGGCGTAGGCCTCGTGCATTTGATTGTTACTGTCGTCGAGTTGAGTTCGTTGGGCCATAAAAATA
>JAGNOM010000131.1 GCA_017990155.1 Propionivibrio sp.
GAAGAACACCACACTGCGAATGCCCGGCCCGTCGTCCAGGGTGTTTCTCTTGATGTCGAAGTACAGCGATGCCTTCCTTGGCTCGGTAACTGCTATCGCATCAATCAGGCTTGCATCAGGTCTCATATCAGGTCTCATACACTGCTCGGTATATTTCTAACCTTACCAACCATACGGCAGCTGCGCCATCGGAGGAAATCATATTCGCTCATTTTGGTCGCGTCCGTCAAGGTGGTGTAATTTCGGCTGTGGCCGTGGGCCATCGTCAGGCGGCTTTGGCGGTGATGTGTAGGGGCTGATTTTCCTCCTCGATCATGGGTTGGTTGAGTTCGGCCATGCCTTCGATCTGCATGTATCGGTGCTGGAGCTGCCACTCGTCGTTCTGCTCCATCAGCACAGCCCCGACGAGGCGGATGATGCTGTCTTCGTTCGGGAAGATTCCGACGACGTCGGCGCGGCGCTTGACCTCCTTGTTGAGCCGCTCGAGCGGATTGGTTGAGTGTAACTTCGTGCGGTGCTGGGTGGGAAAGCCGGTGTAGGCGAGCACGTCGGTTTCGGCCTCGTCCATGCAGGCGCCGAGCTTGGGCCAACGGGTGCGCAACTGGTCGGCGACCTGTCGCCAGACCTGCGTTGCGCTTTTCTGATCGGGCTGCAGGAAGACCTGGCGGATCGCGGCGGCGACGACAGTGTTCTGGCCCTTGGGCACATAGGACAGGGCATTGCGCATGAAGTGCACCCGGCAGCGCTGCCAGGTGGCGCCCATGACGCGGGTGATCGCGCCCTTGAGGCCCTCGTGAGCATCGGAGATGACCAGCTTCACGCCGGTAAGACCGCGCCGAACAAGGTCCTTCAGGAAGTCGGACCAGAAGACCTCCGCTTCCGAGGGGCCGATATGCAGGCCGACGATCTCGCGCCGGCCCTCGGTGTTGACGGCCATGGCGATTATTGCGGCAACGCTGATGATCCGCCCGCCTTCGCGTACCTTGAGATAGGTGGCATCGAGCCAGAGATACGGCCATTCGCCGGTGAGCGGGCGTTTCAGAAAGGCATGGACGCGCTCGTCAATGTCCTTGCAAAGCTTGGAGACGGTGGACTTGGAGATGCCGGTCATGCCCATGGCCTGGACGAGTTCATCGACCCGCCGGGTGCTGACCCCGCCGATCCACGCTTCCTGGATCACCGCAACCAGCGCTTTCTCGACCATCTTGCGGGGCTCAAGGAAGCCCGGAAAATAGGACCCAGCACGCAGCTTGGGGATTTTCAGGTTCAGCGTGCCTACCCGGGTATCCAGCGAACGGTCGCGATAGCCGTTGCGCCAGGTCGCGCGCTCGCTGCTGCGTTCGTGGCGACCCGCGCCGATCAGGCCATCAACGTCGGCCTCCATGATCAGCTGCAGCACGTTCTCGGCGATGGTGCGCAAAAAATCCGGTTGGCCGCCCTTCGCAGCAAGCTCTTCGATCAGTAATCTGTCCTCGGTCATCGGGAACTCCTCTTCGTCACGGTTGAAGTGTGCAAACTCCACCATAACGATGAACCCGGTGGCCACCAGCGACGCCGCATTCCGGGGTGGGGCATGCCCCACCCCGGAATACACCATCGCCTACACCGGAAATTACACCACGAGCGCGGACGCTAACCGGCGCTGGCCGGGCGCATTTGCGGCGACCCGCCCGGCACAAAGCTGCAATATATGGACGTTTCGGAGGCGGGATGCTTAGACATGCCCGTTTTCCCTGCCTGGGACGGCGGCCATGGCGGAAATCATATTTCCTAGCCGCAAGTCCAGCGAGGATAGTGCTGCGCGCCGGGCGGCAATGCGCCTTCGCACACGTTCCAGGGTTTCGGCGGCGGCGTTTTCCCCATCGTCCAGCGCATGGCATAGCCGCGTCAGCTCATTGAGACCGATGCCCGCCTCGAACAGGCTCCGCACAAAATGGAGCCGCTCCAGCGAATGATCGTCAAAGAGATGATGCCCGCTCTGTGTGCGACTGGCCGGGTGGAGCAAACCGCGCAGCACATAGTCCCGCACGACATTGGTGCTCAGGCCCGCATCATGCGCGAGTTTCGATATCTTGAACGTGCTCAAGCCTATTTCCCATGTTCAGAATTACCTCTGCACATCGGCAATCGGGACGCGGTGCCGGTGTTGGCGCGCGTCGATTATTCGTCTCACAAGCTCTTGGCCCATGCCAAAGGCGTCGTGAACGCCGACGATTTCAAATCCCGCGCGGCCCGAGGCCCAATCCTGCCCAATGGCCGTGGACACGAAGAAATGCACATGGCAGCAGAAGGTGCGGCGGACATCGGACATGTCTTGCGGCGGCAGCAGGGACATGGCCGCATCCGGCGGCGCGAGCGCCTGTACCGCATCCGGCGTGACAGCAAGGGAGATCGGCTCGCCCGTCACGGCGCACCGCGAGGTGACATGGGCGGTCTCGTTAAGCAGCGCCGGAAATATCAGAGTGTCGAACGCGCACCAGGCGTACAGACGTTGCCCCCCTACCTCGAAAACATGGGGGGTCTCGCGCAAGGTCAAACCATGGCCAACGACACTGCCGTTTCCATCCCATTCGGTGCTGACGCTCTGCCCGAGTGTGTCGGTCACCCGATCCACAGGCCACCCGAGGACGCGAGCCAGCGTTTCCGGCCGCACCGGCTCCCCCTTCACAAGTTCATGCAGCAGGGCGTCAAAGAGCTGTGCGGTATCAGCCGTAAAGCGTTCAGCAAATTCTGATGTAAAGCGTGCTGAATCCATGATCTATCCTCCGCTCACGCCGATCAACCCGCGCAACACGACAGTTGCTTCACATCCTTGCGGAACGTCTGCGCGGCAAGCTTCAGCCCCTCGACCATGGTGAGATAGGGGAACAACTGATCGGCCAGCTCCTCGGCGGTCATGCCGGCTCGGATCGCAAGGGCGGCCGTCTGAATGAACTCACCGGCTTCTGGTGCCACGGCCTGGACGCCAATCAACCGCCGGCTACCCTCTTCGATAACCAGTTTGATGAAGCCGCGCGTGTCGAAATTGGCGAGCGCACGCGGCACATTGTCGAGGCTGAGCGTGCGGCTGTCGGTCTCGATACCGTCCTGGTGCGCGTCCGCCTCGGAATAGCCCACCGTTGCGACTTGCGGTTCGGTGAACACGACGGCCGGCATCGCGGTCAGATCAAGCGCGGCGTCGCCACCGGTCATGTTGATCGCGGCTCGCGTTCCCGCCGCCGCTGCCACATAGACGAACTGCGGCTGATCGGTGCAGTCGCCGGCGGCGTAAATTCCGGGAACGCTGGTTCGCATCGCCTGATCGACGGAGATGGCGCCTTGCTGGTTCACTTCCACGCCGGCGGCTTCGAGGTTCAGGTCTCGCGTGTTGGGTGAGCGGCCTGTGGCCACCAGCAGGGCCCAGTCGGCCCCAAGCTGCGATTTTGGCCAAGTCGGAGAACGTTTTGGGAACGTGGCATTCGGTATTGACGATGGAAATCATAGAAGAGGACAGTTCGCTCCATCATAGGGAGTGGGTTGATGGATCGGAGTATTCCGGGCGGGGATTTGATCGGACGATGGAGCCTGAGCTTTGCCGATATTGATTTTGTAAATTCGAAGCCGGCCCTGACGCGCCTTGGCCTCGCCGCGCAGCTGAAATTCTTCGCTTCCCTGGGGTTTTTCGCGATCGATCCCGGCTCAATCCCTACCGATGGCCTCTCGTATCTGGCCGAGCAACTCGGTGTCGAGGCTGGCGAGATAGCCGGTTATGACTTTTCCAGTCGGACAGCACGACGGCATTGTGCGGAGATCCTGATCCATCTTGGATATCACCGCATGAAGCGGGTGGATCGCGCGCAATTGACGGAATGGATTGCTGGCGAGCTGTGCCCGGGCGGCCAGTCGATCAATGCCATGCTTGAGCATGTTTTCCTGTGGTGCCGGGACCGGCGTATTTATGGGCCGTCGCGCAAGGAGCTTGAACGTGTCGTTCGCTCACAACGGCAAGATTATCTGGACACCTGGCTGATCGGAGCCAGTGATCGGCTTTCGTCAGATGCGGTGGCGTTATTGGAAGCCTCGCTTGCCGATCCGGACAGCTCGACCGGATTCAACAGGATGAAGGGTGACGCCGGACAGGCAACGCTCGACAACATTCTCGACGTGACCGAGAAACTCGCCTTTATCCAGAGACTTGATCTTCCCCATGATCTCCTGACGGCTACGGGCAAGCCATGGGTCGATCAGATTGTTCGCCGCGTTGCCGGTGAAAAGGCCTCGGAGATGCGCCGGCATGCGCCGGCGCGACAGCTCGGCCTTTATGCGATTTATCTAATGTCGCGGGAGGCGCAACTCACTGACGCGATGATCGACCTGCTGATCGAAACCGTTCACAAGATCGGAACGCGCTCGAAACGCAAGGTGGTGGGCGATATCGCGAAAGACATCGAGCGGGTCTATGGAAAGGAGCGCCTGCTGGTCGAGATCGCCAGCGCCTCGATCAATGAACCATCGGGGCGCATCTGCGATGTCATTTTCCCGATCGCCGGTAAGGCCAAGCTGGCGGCGATCGTCAAGGAGAGCCATGCGAAGGGCGCTCTGGACCGGCGCATCTACAAGGTGATGCGTGGTTCCTGGGCCAATCATTACCGGCGCATGCTGCCAAGCCTGCTTTCCGTACTTGAGTTCCGGTCGAACAACGCGGTGTGGCGGCCGGTCCTGGCGGCCCTCGACTGGATCAGGAGCAAGGTGGATGGCGGATGCCGCTTCGTGCCATTGCAGGATGTTCCGATCGATGAGGTGATTCCAGCGCGATGGCGCAGTTCCGTCATTGATGACGATGGGCGGGTAAACCGGATCAGCTATGAGCTTTGCGTCCTGACGCAACTGCGCGACCGCATCCGCTCCAAAGAAATCTGGGTGGTCGGGGCGGATCGCTATCGCAATCCCGATGACGATCTTCCCAAGGACTTCGAGATCAGGCGAGATGCGTACTATTCCGGCCTCAGCCTGACGCCAGATGCGCAGGCGTTTTGCGCCTCGATCCGGGAGGAGCTTGAACGGGAACTGTTGCTCCTCAATGCCAATATTCCACAAAACGACAAGGTCCGGCTCCTGTGGCGCGGCGACAACCGGATATCGATTACACCGTTCAAGCCCTTGCCCGAACCGAAGGGTCTCGCTTCGATCAAAAGCGAGATCGGTCAGCGCTGGCCGATGACCGGACTGCTGGACGTGTTGAAAGAGGCTGCTCTGGACACGGGATTGATGGATGCTTTCGAAACGTCGGCCTCGCGGGTTACCCTGTCGAAAGCAGCCTTGGCTCAGCGTCTTTTGCTGTGTCTCTATGGCTTGGGCACGAACGCCGGGCTCAAGCGGGTCGCTGGCGCAACACCCGATGTCAGTTACGAGGAATTGCTGCATGTCCATCGCCGTTTCATCCACGCGCCAGCGCTGAGGGAGGCGTGCGCGCGGGTAGCAAACGCGACACTGGCAATCCGCAATGCCGCAGTATGGGGAGATGCGGGCACGGCATGCGCGTCCGATTCAACGAAGTTCGGCGCGTGGGACCGCAACCTGATGACGGAATGGCACGCCCGCTATGGCGGCCGTGGCGTCATGATCTACTGGCATGTGGAGAAGCGCGCGACCTGCGTTTATTCCCAGCTCAAGCGGTGCTCTTCCTCGGAGGTCGCCTCCATGATCGAAGGCGTGCTACGCCATTGCACCGACATGGAAATCCAGCGCCAGTACGTCGATAGCCACGGCCAGAGCGCAGTCGGCTTTGCGTTCTGCCGACTCCTTGGATTTGAGCTTGCCCCGCGGCTGAAAGCAGTGGCACGCCAGAAACTGGCCCTTCCCCAAGCCGGCATGCGCACGCGGCTTTCCAATTTACTGCCGATCCTCTCCAGCCCGATCGACTGGGACGAGATCGAGCAACAATATGACGAAATGGTCAAATATGCCGCTGCCATGCAATCGCGCACCGCCGATCCGGAAGCGATCCTGCTCCGGTTTGCCAGAGCCGAAGTGATGCACCCGACCTACAAGGCGCTGAGTGAACTCGGCCGCGCGGTCAAAACAATCTTCCTATGCCGGTATTTGCGTCAGGAGGCATTCCGCCGCGAGATCCACGAAGGGCTGAATGTGGTTGAGAACTGGAACGGCGCTAATGGTTTCGTGTTCTTCGGCAAGGGCGGCGAGATCGCCACCAACCGCATCCATGAGCAGGAAATCTCCGTTCTGGCGCTACACCTCCTGCAAGCGTCGCTGGTGTATGTGAACACCCGCATGCTTCAGACCGTACTGGTTGAGCCGAAGTGGGCGGGGCGGATGACGCCGGAAGATTATCGTGGTCTCACGCCGTTGATCTACAGTCATGTGAACCCTTATGGCCGCTTCGACCTCGACCTGAACGACCGGATTGATTTTGGACGGCTTGCAGCGTGAGGCGGCTGATCGGCCTATAACATTTGGGTACACCCCAGAGTGATAGGGCCGAGTGACACCATTCGTCTGTCACAAAAGGGTGGGTTTGCGCTCAATGTGACGATACACTGCAAGAGCCACCCTAATGTGACGGATTTTGCACTTGGCTCGTATCGGATATGCCCGCGTCAGCACCACGGACCAGGATCTGGATATCCAGATTGGCCGCCTCAAGAATGCAGGTTGCGAAATTATCCGTTCCGAGACCGGATCGGGGGCCTCGCGGAGCGGGCGCACGGAACTGGAAACGATCATGCAGTTTATGCACACCGGCGACGAGCTGGTCGTGCTGCGGCTCGACCGGCTCGGCCGCTCCACGCGCGATGTCCTGAACCTGGTGCATGAGCTTGATGAAAAGGGAGCTTCGCTGCGCATCCTTGAGCCAGAGGTGACGACGGCGGGCGACATGGGGCGAATGGTCATCACCATACTCGGCATGGTCGCCGATATGGAGCTGAAGTTCATCAAGGATCGTCAGCGCGCCGGGATCGAAGCGGCGCGCGCCGAAGGCGTTTACAAAGGCCGGAAGAAGAACGTCGATGACGATGAAATCCGCCGTCGCCTTGCCGCCGGCGCCAGCAAGGCCCGCGTTGCCCGCGACCTGAAGGTCTCACGAATGACCGTCTATCGGGCGCTCGACATTATTCCGTCACAGACCAAACTGCCGGAAAAGCCGCCCACTGCCAGCATCGCCCTGCATCTGATTATCGAGAACTTCAACAAGCGTGGAAGAGGTAGAAAACCCGCTCGGGAGCGGATTGAGGCGATGCTGGAACGCGACTACGCCATGGTAAAAAACGGCAATTGTGATTACAAACTGACCGTCGCCTATGACCCCGATCCGGATGGCATTTCCCTTGATGAGGAAATCCAAAGCCTCCTCTCCGAGATGTTCAACATCGCAGAGAGCTACAATTGCTCCATGGAAGCCGATATCTACGAGGTCGGTGGTCAGCAACGGTCCTGGTAGAATCAATCAAGCGTTCAGTGTTCGTTCTTCAACCTGGCCAAAATCGCAGCTTCGGGCCGACTGGGCCATGTTGGCGCCCTTCGACGGCTTCCACGAGACCGCCCATGCCGTGACCGGCACGTGCCTGATCAGCTTCGACCGCAACCGCTACTC
>JAGNOM010000132.1 GCA_017990155.1 Propionivibrio sp.
GTGCTCGACGATTTGAACGAACAGAAGCTCTACAATTGCGCCCGCAACATCGAAATCGCCATCTGGAAGATGTCTTCGACCAGGGCCGGCAACGGCGAACCGCTGTTGTTTTCCAATGAACTGGACCCGAACAATCCCAATACCAGCTTCGAACGGGAGTTCGGCCGCGTCATCGGTCTTCTGGAACTGCTTGCGAAAGTGGTGGCTGACAAGCACGGACGATCGGTCACGCGTTTTACGCAAAGTCTCGCGACGGCGGTTTTTCTGCCCGTCAGCGCTCTAGGAATCAAATGAAATCCATCGTCATTCTTATCTCCGGCCGGGGCAGCAACATGGAGTCGCTGCTCAACGCCGTTGCCGACGGCGCGCTGCCGGTTCGCGTGGCGGCCGTGATCTCCAACCGTCCGGATGCCAAAGGCCTGGAGGCCGCTGCGGCGCAGGACGTGGAAATCTGCGTGGTCGATCACACCCGCTTCGATACGCGTGAGACTTTCGATGCGGCGATGATCAAGACGATCGATTCGTATTCGCCCGACCTTGTCGTCCTCGCCGGCTTCATGCGCATCCTGACCGACGGTTTCGTGCGCCGCTACGAAGGTCGCCTGCTCAACATTCATCCCTCGCTGCTACCGTCTTTCCCCGGTCTGCACACGCACCGGCGCGCGTTGGAAGAAGGTGTGCGCGTGCACGGCTGCACGGTGCATTTCGTGACGCCACAACTCGATCACGGCCCGGTGGTCGTGCAAGCGGCCGTGCCGGTGCTCGACGGTGACGACGAGGCCTCGCTGGCGGCGCGCGTGCTGGTGCAGGAGCATCAGGTGTATCCGATGGCGGTGCGCTGGTTCGCCGAGGAGCGCCTGCGGCTGGTTGACGGTCACGTCGTTTTCGAAGCCGAGCAGGAACCTGTCGGCGCGTTGATCTCGCCGCAGGTGCGGGTTTCGCATTAGGTTGCAGCCGGGGTTTTCATGCCCTTTGCCTTGCTCATCGCGCTGGCGGCCTCGCTCGGAATTCATGCCGCAGCCTTGTTCCTGACCGACGTGGATCTTGGCCCCGAGCCCGAACCGATGCCGCTGATGGCCGAGTTAAGGCCTTTGCCGCCGCCCCGGCCGCAGATACCTTTGCTCACCCCGCCGGCGGAAACGCCGAAAGAGGCGGTCAAACCGGCACCGCCGCCGAAGAAGAAAAAGAAGCCGCCGCGTCCCCAGCCGGAACCGCAGCCCACCCCGGTACTGAGCGTTCCCGTCGAATCAACGGAAGCCGTGCCGCCGGTGCCGGAAGCCGCGCCGGTCAATGAGGTGGCGAGCGCTGCGCAGGACGGCGCCGGCGTGAGTAGTGCGGCCGAGAACGTGGCAGAGCCGGTGGCTTCGAGCGAACCCCTTGCGATTCCCGTCGCCGCCGCAGCCCCGCCGTTGCCAGAACGCGGGCGGATCGTCTATCGCGTCGATCGTGGCGATTCCAATTTCGAGGTCGGCCGGGCGCGCCAGGAATGGGAGATTGGTGATGGTCAGTATCAACTACGCTCGGTCGTCGAAACGACCGGGCTCGTCTGGCTTTTCAAGGCCTATCGTGTCGAGATGGAGAGTCGCGGCCGGGCAACGAGCGAAGGCTTGCGCCCGGATTCATTCTCCATCCGGCGCAACGGGAAGGCGGCGCGCGAGCAAGCGTCTTTCGACTGGGAAAACATGACGGTGAGTGTCGCCGAGCGTGCGCCGCAGCCGCTCGCCAAAGGGTCGCAGGACTTGCTCTCGTTCAACTACCAGTTGCGCTTCATGGCGCTGCCCGAGTCCGGCGGCGTGCTGATGCTGGCGACGGGAAAGAAGTACGGCGCCTATCGCCTGGAGGTGCTTGGCGACGAGGAAATCGTCGTGCCGGCAGGTACGCTGCGCACGCTACATCTACGCGCACCGGGCGTGAATACGACCGAACTCTGGCTGGCTTATGATTATCTGCTGCTGCCGGTTAAAATTCGGCATGTGGACAACAAAGGCAATAGCCTCGTCCAGGTCGCCACCGAAATTCAACTGAGTCAGGAATAATGCGCTTTACACCAGCCCTGTTTAACCATACTGAAGCGCTACTCGCCGAGTTGTTGCGTTCTCCGTTCCCCGCCGACTCCGTCGTCTCGCGCTATTTCCGCCAGCATCGCGAATTGGGTCATGCCGATCGCGGCTTTGCCGCCGAAACGGTCTATGCCGTGCTGCGCCGCAAGCGCTCGCTCTCTGTTCGTTGTGGCGACGATGTCACGTCGCGCCGTCTGCTGCTCGCGGCGCTCGCCTGCGTGAATGGAATGAACCGGCGCGAGTTGGACGTCGTCCTGCGCGAGGTCGAGGGCAAGTGGTTGGCGGAGGCCAAGGCCGTCCGGCCGGAAGACCTGCCGCCCGCCGTGCGCCTCGATCTGCCGGATTGGCTCTACGAGACGCTGACCGGCCAGTTCTCGGCCGAAGAGCTGGAGAAGCTGGCGCTCAGCCTCAATCAGTCGGCACCGCTCGATCTGCGCGTCAATCTGCTCAAGGCCGAGCGCGAGCCGGTGCTGGCGCGCCTGAAGGCTGACGGGCTGGCTGCCGAAGCCTGTCGTTACTCGCCGATCGGCATTCGCCTGGTAGGCAAGCCTTCGCTCTCGCGTCATCCGCTGTTTCTCGACGGCAGCATTGAAGTGCAGGACGAGGGCAGCCAGTTGCTCGGTTTTCTGTTGCAGCCGAAGCGCGGAGAAATGGTCGCGGACTTCTGTGCTGGTGCGGGCGGGAAGACGCTGCTGCTCGGCGCCCTGATGCGCTCGCAAGGCCGCCTGTACGCCTTCGACGTGGCGGAGAAGCGGCTGGCCAAGCTGAAGCCGCGTCTGGCAAGATCAGGGTTGTCGAATGTGCATCCCGTGCGCATCGAGTCCGAAAACGACATCAAGATCAAGCGATTGGCCGGCAAGCTCGATCGCGTCCTGGTCGATGCGCCGTGCTCAGGCCTCGGCACCTTGCGCCGCAATCCCGATCTGAAATGGCGGCAGACGCCGGAGAGCGTGGCCGAACTCAACGCCAAGCAAGCGTCGATCCTCAATGCCGCGGCTGGCTTGGTCAAGAAGGGTGGGCGGCTGGTCTACGCGACCTGCAGCTTGCTTGAAGCCGAGAACGAAGCCATCGTCTCGGCCTTCCTCACCACACATCCGGACTTCGTCTCGCTGTCGGCCATCGACGTCCTGCGCAAGCAGGGAATCGAAATCGACGCAACGGATTCTGCTGACGATCGCCTTCGTTTGTCGCCGTATCGGCACGGCACCGACGGCTTCTTCGCTGCGGTGCTGGAACGCGCCAAGGACTAAGCGAAGGCCGGCTGAATTCGGCGATAGGGAGCGTTGATGAACGAGAATCGGATTTTTGCGTTGCTTGATCAGTTGTGGAGTGATTTGCATGCTTCCGATTTCATCTGGCAAGTGCTGGTATTGCTACTGGCGCTTGGCGTTGCGTGGTGGTTGTCGTTCCGTTTGCGACAACAGAACGAGCAGAGAAGCGGTGAAGTCGGTGCTCAGAGCGCGCTGAGAACGTTTGGATCGGGAAGTCTCAAGCGGATTGCCTTCCCGTTGATCGCGCTGGTTCTCGTCGTGATTCTGCGCAAGGTGCTCGCGGCCTTGCACTGGGAGCACCTTAGTCTCCTCCACCTTGCTGGGCCGTTGCTCGTCTCTCTGGCACTGGCGCGGATGTTCGCCTACGTGCTGCGCCGCGTGCTGCCGCAAGGCCTCTTTCTGACGAGTTTTGAGCGCGTCGTCACCGTCATCATCTGGTTTGGCGTGATTCTTCATCTCACCGGACTCGCCGATCCGGTGATCGAAGCGCTGGAACAGGTGAGCATCCCGGTGGGCAAGCAGAAGCTCGATCTCTGGATGCTGGTTCACGGCACCGTCACAGTTGGCGTGACGCTGCTCGTCGCACTGTGGATCGCCAGCCTGATCGAAAGCCGGCTGATGGCCGCAGAAAGACTGGACGCAAACCTGCGCGAGGTCATGGCGCGGCTGGCCAAGGCCGTTCTCGCTGTCATTGCCTTGCTTTCCAGCCTCTCTCTGGTTGGGATCGACGTAACCGCGTTGTCGGTCTTCAGCGGCGCGCTTGCCGTCGGCCTGGGTTTCGGCCTGCAGAAGATCGCGGCCAACTACGTGAGCGGCTTCATCATTCTGCTGGACCGCTCGATACGGCTCGGAAACCTGGTGGCCGTGGATGCGACAACGACCGGAACCGTATCGCAGATCACGACCCGTTATACGGTTCTGAAAATGCTGACGGGTACGGAGGTCATCATTCCCAACGAGTATCTGGTCAGCAACATCGTGCGTAACCTGTCGTTTTCAGACACACGTGTACGGGTAGCCGTGAACGTTCAGGTGTCGTACAAGACGGATCTCGATCAGGCCATGCAGCTCATGATCGATGCCGCTCGCCAGCAAGAGCGGGTGCTGTCTGATCCCGAGCCGGCGGTCATGCTCACCGACTTTGCCGACAGCGGTATCAATCTTGAACTGGGTTTCTGGATTCCAGATCCTGAAGCAGGGACCGGTGGCGTGCGGTCAGATATCAACCTTGCGATCTGGAAGGCTTTCCGCGAGAGCGGGATCGAGATTCCGTATCCGCAACGCGAGGTTCGCGTGCTCGGAAGCCCGAGCGGCAACCTTGGCGTTGGCTGCACGGAAAGCGCATAAAAAAATCCCGCACCGGTTTGGCGCGGGATTCAAAATCCCATCATTGGCGATGGGTCAGGGAGGGTCAAACATTGTCAGCGGGGGCGCTGAGGCAATGATTGAATTCTACGTACGCCGCCAAAGCATGTCTGTGGCCCTTGTACGTCGTTTGGGTGACTGTGTGTAACAGGGGCGCTCAAACAAAAGCCCGCTGGATATGCGGGCTTTTGTTTGAGGGATCACGACTTCGGGCTTTAACCGGATCTTGTGCTGCCTTGCTTGTCCTTGGTTTTTTGCTTCCAGTAGCGGACAGCAAACCAGGCAAGCGTGCAAGGCGTGGCGATGAGAAGCGCCTTTGCGATATCCACTCGGCCGTCTGTAAGCAGGTCCCAAGCGACTATTCCGACAAAAATGCCGAGGCCTTCGGCGACCGGAAAGGTGATTTGGTGCTTGGCCATGGTGTTCAAGCTCCGAATCCTTCTGTCGGTGTTGGATGATTGGCGTGCCTGCGAGCGTTGGCTGAAAACTTCTGACATGTGGATTTGGATTGGGGCATGGGAGAAACTCCAGTGGCCTGCACATCGATCGATCGATGATAGTAGTGGCCTTGGTGGGTGTCTTTAGCTGCTTCGTCAGCTTTGGGTGACGTTCTGTAACAACGGCCACTCAAGCGTAAAGCGCGCCCCACCCAAGGGTGATTCGTCTGCAGTAACCGAGCCTCCGTGCTGTTCAAGTACCAGCCGGACAATTGCCAGCCCCAGCCCGTAGCCGCCGGTTGCGCGGTCGCGTGAGCGGTCGAGTCGGGTGAACGCAAAGAAGACGCGCTGGCGTTCTTCCGCCGGAATGCCGATTCCGTCATCGTCGACGTAGACCCGGATCTTCCCATTGACGACTTCGGTGCTCACCGCGATCCTGGTTTTTGCGTACTTGATCGCGTTGCGCAGCAAATTGGTGACGGCGTAGGGCATGCTCTTCTGGTCGAGTTCAACCTCCTGTGAATCGGGCAAGTTGCTGCAATCGACCGACAACGAGAGCGAGCGCCCGAGGATGCGCATCGACTCGACTTCTTCCTCGAGCCACGGCGCAAACTCGACCGCTGTCAGGTGCGGCTCGGGTTGTTCGCGTTCAAAGCGGGAATAGGTGAGGCTGGAATCGATGAGGTTGTCGAGTTCTTCCAGGTCCATGTTCATCATTTGCCAGAGGCGCTCCTGCTCATCCCGCTCGTCGGTTTCCATCAGCATTTCGAGCGCGAAGCGCATGCGCGAGATCGGCGTCCTCAGTTCGTGCGAGATGGCGCTTGATAACTCTTTTTGCGTGGCAATCAGGCGCTGGATACGCTCAGCCATCCCGTTCAGCGTTTCGGTCAGCAGTTCGAAGGCGCCGCTACGCGCTTCCGGCGAGCGTGTTTCGAAATGCCCTTCACCCAGCGCCCGGGCGGTCTGGCGCAGCGCTTCGAGGTCGCGCCAGACGGGGCGAACCCAGAACCAGACGGCGACTGCCAGGAAAAGTCCGATCAGGCTCCAGGTCAGCAAGCGGATGCGCAGATCGAGCGGCAGGATGCGCGGCTGGTCCGGATTGGCGCCCGGCGAAATCGGGCCGACCTTGAGCACTTGTGGCGTCTGCTTCAGGCGGTGGTAGATGATGTCGCCTTCGGCGTCGATGGCCAGCTCGCCCGAGTCGAGCTTTTCGGCCTGCTTCGGCGGTAGCTTGAGTGTCCAGCGCTCGATGATGTTCAGCTGGTAGGCAAACTTGGCGTCAAGTGCCTTGATCGCCTTCGGCCATTCCGAGCGCGGACGGCGAAAGAGTTCGTCTTCGATGAGGACGATGGTGCCGCGCATGAAACGGCTGGTGTAGTCGTCAGTGATTCCCTTGACGGCCGTCGAAATGACGAAGTCGGCGAAAAAGGCGATGGCGATGAATGAGCCCATCACCAGCAGGTAGAAATTGAGGAAGAGGCGCGACAGGCTGTAGCGCCCGCGCCAAGGGGCCGGTTTGTAACGTCCGAGGATGTTCAGTAACCGGCCGCTTTGGGGACTATTGCCAGTCATGTTTGCTGAACAGGTAGCCTTTTCCGCGGACGGTCTTGATACGGCTTGGATTCTCGGGGTCATCGCCGAGTTTGCGGCGCAGGCGGGAGATCCGGGCGTCGATCGAACGGTCGAGGCCGTCGAAGCCGATGCCGCGCAGTTCCTGCAGTAGATCGTCGCGCGAAAGGATGCTTCCGGCGTGGCGGGCGAGCAGCCACAGGAGGTCGAATTCGGCGGTGGTCAGGTCGATGGCCTCACTGCCGAGGTGCGCGCTGCGCGTGGCCTGGCTGATGGAAAAAGTCCCGAATGACAACTCGGACGCGTCGCCGGGTTCGTCCGCTTGGTCGGCCGGGCTGGCCGTTCCCGGTGCGCGACGCAGCAATGCCTTGATTCGGGCCAGGAGCAGGCGTGGCTGTACCGGTTTTGCCAGGTAGTCGTCGGCGCCAAGTTCTAGTCCGAGAATCTGATCCAGATCTTCGTCACGGGCTGTTAGCATCAGTATGACGCCCTTGTATTTCTCCCGAACGGCCCGACAAACCTCGAAGCCATCCTTTCCGGGAAGCATGACGTCAAGAATGACCAGTTCAGGGTCGTCGGTCAGGATTCTTGCCTCGGCAGTGTCGCCGCGAACTTCGATGGAAACCTCAAAGTCGTTCTTGCGCAGATATTCTGCGGTCAGATCGGCGAGACGTTCGTCGTCTTCAACGAGCAGGATTCGTGTTTTCATGGCCTCATCATGGCGGGTTGGATGCTCAAATTCAACTTCGCTGAGTTTATCACTGCTTCGCACGTGGAATGCCGTGCGCGCGTTTGGAGCGCCGGTGCAATTCACTTAGAATCGCGCCAGCCGTCCATGGCGTTGCTATCTACAGACTCGGAAATCTCATGCGCTTTTCAAATCGAAC
>JAGNOM010000007.1 GCA_017990155.1 Propionivibrio sp.
TCGCGGCTGCGCCTCTTGCCTTTCAGATTCTCTGCCATCGTCGCTACCCTTCATCGTCGTTCAACACGACAAGGATTGTTCTCCGACAGCAGCGGCACGAGAAGAATGCCGGTCAGTTAACGCTTACCGTTGACCTGATGGCCCGTGTCGGGCGGCAATGTGTCGATCACCTGCCGCTCAGTTAAAAAGCACCTTGAACAGCGCCATCCCTATCCGGCGAACTCTCACACCCGATCAGAAACTGAAGTCGCCTAGTTGGTAAAGCGAACACTCAGGAACGTCAGCTGCCACGAGGTATTGGCCGTCAGGTTTTTAGTGTTCCACGACTGAGTTTGCGATTCCTGCATAGGCCCGAAATGCCTACTGAACGCGGGACAGTCACACTCTGATGTGGCCCTCTGTCAGTATCCACTCTCGGAACGCTGCGAAAACGGGACGCTCGCCCTTCTCAGAGGCAAAGCATAGGTAGTGGCCTTGATCGCCATCGACCACATTGCCTATGGCCACCAACAGCCCATCCCGTAGTTCATCCTCGACCAGAATTTTCGGAACTAGCGCCGCACCGAAACCACTTAGGGCAGCCTGAATGATGGCAGCGTATTGGGCCACCCCTTTCCACGCAACAAGTCCTCCCTGAACATCGGGCATCCCTTCGCGACAGTCGGTGGGTCAGTTCATACGCAGGTCAGTCGGACTGGGCACTCGGTTGTTCAGGGAACGTACACGCGGGACGTTAACAGGCGAGGACGATGTCGCGGCACACGTCCTCATTTGCAATCACACGTCTTCACCGTCCATTTGCACCATCAGCGGGGTTATCTCGACGATCCACGTTTGGCCGCCAATCGTCCCGTCCGCAAGGACTTGCGCCATTCGGTACCGGCCGGATGGCAACTGAGTAGACGGGTTTGACACGTCCTCATTTGCAATCAATGCCGAGCGCTGTTTTTGGTTCCGCTGTTGCTGTAGATTTCGGTTTCGCCCAACGTAATCGGGGTTTTCGTCACGGTACTGCTTCCAGTATTGAGGATTCTCGGAAGCCCAGGTCCTGCTGTTGCGGACGTCGTTGTCGCGATAATCGGAATCGCTCTGTCGCTTTTGTTGCTGCCAGCGGCGGCGACGTTCGCGCTGGCATTCGGGGTGTGTGCAGTAGGTCTGGTGCGGGGTTTGTGGCCGAGGGGTGAAAGGGCGGCCACAGGATTGGCATTGCTTCGACATGATTGTGCTCCATAACGAAAATCGAAATGGAACGTGCGTGTCCGGACTGCCGCTGCGGGGTGAATCCAGCAAAACCCCATAGGGCATCAACGATTCTTGGCATCTGCTGTGTGCTTTGCCGGGGTCGATGATGGTGTCGGCGTGCTCGGCACGCCTGTTCCGATCCATCGACAGTTATTGACATCTACCGATGTTATGAAACACTATGCCTGACATGGACACTGCTGCCGATAAACTGATCGATCTGGTGCGCTCGCTGGGGCTGATTCGTCCTCGCGATCTGGAGCCAATCGGGATTCCCCGGATATCCCTGACCCGTGCCGTCCGTCGTGGGCAACTAGAGCGCGTCGGTCGTGGTCTCTACGGGCTTCCCGGGCGCCAGGTTTCTGCGCACGGTGTGCTGGCTGAAGTGGCTCGCAGGGTGCCGAAGGGGGTTGTTTGTCTGCTCTCAGCCCTTCGGTTTCACGGCTTGACAACGCAAGCGCCATTCGAAGTCTGGCTAGCCATCGAGAACAAGGCCATCACACCCAAACTCGACTATCCGCCGCTGCGCATCGTCCGATTCTCCGGAGCGGCGCTGACCGAAGGCGTCGAGGAGCACGTTGTGGATGACGTCACCGTCCGCATCACCTGCATCGCTAAAACCGTGGCCGATTGCTTTAAGTACCGCAACAAAATTGGCCTAGATGTCGCCCTAGAGGCGCTACGCGAAGCCTGGCACGAGAAACGCATGACCAGCGACGATCTCTGGCGTTATGCCAAGGTCTGTCGCGTGGCGAACGTGATGCGTCCCTATCTGGATAGTTTGTCATGAGTGGAAAGAACGTCGCAGCCTCCGTCCGTAGCCGGCTGCTCAACAAGGCGCGTGCCGAGAAGCTAGACTTCAATCTGCTGCTGACCCGCTACGCCCTGGAGCGGATGCTCTATCGCCTGAGCATCTCGAAGCAGCGTGACCAGTTCCTGCTCAAGGGGGCTCTGCTGTTCGATCTCTGGTTCGACATACCCCACCGCCCCACGCATGACGCCGATTTTCTTGGATTCGGCTCGGCTGAAATTCCGCACATCGAGTCGCTATTCCGGGAAGTCTGTCAAATCGAGGCGGACGACGGCATTGTCTTCCAAGCAGAGTCCGTGAAGGCCGACGAGATTCGCAAGGAGGCCAACTACGCAGGTGTTCGGGTGACCCTGTTGGCGCTGTTGGATGGCGCCCGTTGTCCAGTCCAGTTGGACATTGGCTTTGGCGATGCAGTCGTGCCTGGGCCGGATGAGGTTCTCTATCCGGTCATTCTCGGTGATATGGCCGAGCCGCATCTGCGTGTGTATCCGCGTTACACAGTGGTGGCCGAAAAATTGGAGGCGCTGACCTCACTCGGCATGCTCAATAGCCGGATGAAGGATTATTTCGACCTTTGGATTCTGGCTCGACACTCCGATTTCGACGGGGCTGTACTTTCCACGGCGATTCAAGCTACTTTCGAGCGGCGGAGCACAGCGATTCCCAGTGGCGTGCCGATCGGCTTGACCGACGAATTCGCATTGGACGCCCAGAAGGAAAAGCAGTGGCAGGCGTTTTTGCGCAAGAACGCATTAGACAAGACGCCTCTGGCGACCGTGGTCGACGACCTTCGCAGTTTCCTGCTGCCGGCCCTCGCAGCCATCGCGGCTGGCGGTACTCTCAACCGCCCGTGGCGCGCCGGTAGCGGATGGCTGGCGCCGTGAGTCTGACGGACCAGTTCCGGCACCAGAATGTCGGTGGCAAGGATGTCTATGTCGTTGATGATCATCATCAGGCCTTGGCGCCTTGGGCACTGATCCGCCGTCGGTTGGGGCGGGCGCCGAATCTGATCACGATCGATCACCACACTGACACCTACGAGGCATTCTGGAGGCTCGCCCATCAGGAAACGATGGAGAACGGGGACGATACGTGGGCGCTTGCCAGGGAGCTGGTCAAACGCATCGACTGGCAGGACGACACGAGCCTGCTCTGGGCTATTGAGCACTTGCGTCATGATGAGCATATCGATGCCGCAACCCTGTCGGGTGTTCTCAACTACGCTTTCTGTATCCAGTTGAGCGACAGCGGGGGTAATCCGTCCGTTGAGGAGCAAGCCTACGATGCCGATCGGCAGGCGCGATGGCCCCAAACGCCGATTCTTTCGCCTCCGCGCCGGCCGATGACCTATGAGGATCCCGAAAATCACATTTTCGTGATCTCCCACGACTGCGCCATCGGCTGCGCTCGGAAGCCGCACAACGACGATTGTGTTGTCGAGCACGGAAACATGATCATCGAGTCGATTTACCTCGATGACCAACTGGCTCGTGGGGCCGAGATGTCACGGTGTGTCGGCATCGACCATCTCGAATCGCAACCCTACATCCTGGATATTGATCTGGATGCTTTCCACAGCAGACAGGCGATCGATCCGGCCGACCGTACTACCTTTTTCCGCCTGATCAGAAATGCGGTGGCAATCACCGTCGCTACCGAGGCCGAGTGCGTGGACGAGCTCAAATTTGACGGTGAGGCAATTGATGCCGATTTCTTGCTAGCCAGGCTGGTGGAACATATCAAGGCGGCACAAACACTCGTTCTGGGGTGAGTGATGTATCGGGGACATGGGAGTAAGGCAATTCCAGTTCGGGGGAAAAATACGGAACCGAATTGGTGATTGCTCGTGCAGTGACTTGATGCTCATGGCCGAACTTGACCGAGGAGTGGGATGGCATCAGCGGGCGAGGCGGATGTCCCTACGAGGCTTGATGAAGCCCTCGTTAGTGTAAAATTCACGGCATGCTTGAAGATAGTCGGTTGAGATTTCTGCTATAGTCCACCACCACCGAACTCAACCAGAAAGCCCATTCTTCGGAGTGGGCTTTTTGCTATTTGGCGTTCGTCATGGAATGGGGCGGCGTGGCGTTCTCCAAATCACGGTGAGCCGAATGGCCAAAAGAAACCGGCCCGAAGGCCGGCTAAGTTGGCTACCGGTCGAAAGACCGCGACCGATCCGCGGCTGCGCTGGGCGTCTTGCGTGCTACGACGGCAGGTAACGTACGCGCAACACACCACTGATGGCTGTCAGTTGGTCGATGACGATTTGCGGAACGGAACATTCGACGTCTACCAGCGTGAAGGCGAGGTCGCCGCGCGATTTGTTCACCATGTTGTGGATGTTGAGTCCGGCTCCGGCTAGGGCGGTTGAGATCTGGCCCAGCATGTTCGGGACGTTGGCATTGGCGATGGCCAGCCGGTAGGCGGATTCGCGCGGCATGGAGATGTTCGGGAAGTTGACCGAATTGAGGATGTTCCCGTTTTCCAGATAGTCGCGCACCTGATCGGCCACCATGATCGCACAATTTTCCTCGGCTTCTTCCGTCGAGGCGCCCAAATGCGGCAGGGCGACGAAGCGTGGGTGATGGCGT
The DNA here is from genome assembly GCA_017990155.1 of Propionivibrio sp. Lineage (GTDB taxonomy): Bacteria > Pseudomonadota > Gammaproteobacteria > Burkholderiales > Rhodocyclaceae > Propionivibrio. The sequence continues at coordinate 4,645 of JAGNOM010000007.1, forward strand.
AGCAGGTTGCTCGGGAAGTCGCAGACATAGGCGTGCAGCTTGCCGTCATTGAGGCCATCGAGCACGGCTTTTTCGTTGACGATGCCGTCGCGGGCGAAGTTGAGCAGAACGCAGCCCTTCTTCATCAGCTTGACGCGGTCGGTGCTGATCAAGTCTTTGGTCGCCGGCAACATTGGGACGTGCAGGCTGATGAAGTCACAGCGCTTGACCAGATCGTCGATGCTCGCCGCCTTCTTGACTTGCGACGGCAGACGCCAGGCGGCATCGACGGTGATCTCCGGGTCGAAGCCGACGACGTTCATGCCGAGCTGGATCGCCGATTCGGCGAGCATCGAGCCGATCGCGCCCAGTCCGATGATGCCGAGCGTGCTGCCGCGCAGTTCGTGGCCGACGAAGTGCTTCTTGCCGGCTTCAACCTGTTTGTGCAGCGATTCGTCGTCGCCGTGCAGGCCATTGACGAAGGCAAGGGCGGGGGCGATGTTGCGCGTGCCCATCAGCATCCCGGCGATCACCAGTTCCTTGACGGCGTTGGCGTTGGCGCCCGGGGCGTTGAAGACTACGACGCCGCGTTCGCTCATGGCCTTGGTCGGGATGTTGTTGGTGCCGGCGCCGGCGCGGCCGATGGCGAGCACGCTGGCGGCGATCGGCATTTCGTGCATCACCTGCGAACGCACCAGGATGGCGTCCGGGTCGGTGACATCGTTGCTGACGACGTAGCCTTCAGGAAGGCGGGACAGGCCCTTCTTCGAGATGGCGTTGAGCGTCTGGATTTTGCGGGTCATGCGAAGTTCCTCGAATAGTCTCGGTGGTGGGATCAGCCGTGCAGCTTCTCGAATTCCTTCATCCAGTCGACCAGCGCCTGGACGCCTTCGATCGGCATGGCATTGTAGATCGAGGCGCGCATGCCGCCGACCGAGCGATGGCCCTTGATCTGGACCATGCCGCGCGCCTTGGCGCCCTTGATGAACTCGTCGTCCAGCGCGGCATCCTTGAGCGTGAAGGGAATGTTCATCAGCGAGCGGTTTTCAACGGCGACCGGCGAGCTATAGAAGCTGGAGGCATCCAGCGCGTCGTAGAGCAGCTTGGCCTTGGCGCGGTTGGTCTTCTCCATGGCAGCGATTCCGCCCTTGGCCTTGAGCATCTTGAACACCAGACCGGCGATGTAGATGGCATAGGTCGGCGGGGTGTTGTACATCGAGTCGTTGTCGGCGGCGACTTTGTAATCGAACATCGTCGGCGTGCCCTTGACGGTTTCGCCGAGCAGATCCTCGCGCACGATGACGATGGTCAGGCCGGCCGGGCCGATGTTCTTCTGCGCGCCGGCGTAGATCAGGCCGAACTTGGTGACGTCGATCGGGCGCGACAGGATGTTCGAAGACATGTCGGCGACCAGCGGGACGTTGCCGGTTTCCGGCGTCCAGAAAATCTCGACGCCGCCGATGGTTTCATTCGGCGTGTAGTGCACGAAGGCGGCATTCGGGTCGAGTTTCCACGCGTCTTGCGTTGGCGCGTAGGTGAAATTCTTGTCTTCCGAAGAGGCGACGACATTCACGGCGCCGTAGTTCTTGGCTTCCTTGATCGCCTTCTTGGACCATTCGCCGGTGTTCAGGTAATCAGCCGAGGCTTTGCCGCGATACAGGTTCATCGGCACCATCGCAAACTGGCTGGAAGCGCCGCCCTGAAGGAAGAGCACCTTGTAGTTCGCCGGAATGCCCATCAGTTCGCGGAGATCGGCTTCGGCTTCCGCCTGAATGCCCATGTACTCCTTGCCGCGGTGCGACATCTCCATGACCGACATGCCACAACCACGCCAATTGACGAGTTCCTCACGTGCCTGTTCAAGAACCTCTTGCGGGAGGGCGGCAGGTCCGGCGCTGAAGTTGAAAATGCGTTCCATGGGGATGTGATCCTTTCGTGTGGAAAAGTGAAAGTCAGGAAGTGCGGAAGCGGAAAAGGGTTCGTGAGCGTGCGGAAACCGGCAGTCGAATCGCACGCCTGAACAGTCGTTCCAGTCGCTCAGGCTATGGCCGGCAAAGTATTTTGCATTCTAGCGAAAATGTGTGTCGCTGTCGCAGTTGGGCAGGCCGTAGGGTGCGTTTAAAAAGTGTTGGTCGCAGCGAAATCTGGTTCCGGATTTCCTCTGCGGCTTCGGGTTCTTGTGGGGGCGCAGTTCATCTGCGCGATGGGCGGTTGTGCTCCACCGCTGCAATCGCCCAGTTGAACTGGGGTCCTACACGATGGCGGCCGCGCCGTTGGTTTTTAGGCAGCCAACACTTTCAAACGCACCGCAGGCGGCAGTGCATTTGCTGAGAGTCCGGACACCGCGTTCCTGGAATGCAGTTGCCATGTCTGCTTCAGGGAAGCTGGATCTCCAGGTTGTCGATCAGGCGTGGTGTGCCGAGACGGCTGGCGGCCAGAACGACCAGTGTTTTTTCCCCCGGCTCCGGCCGTTGCAGATCGGACTGCCGGCGCACGGCCACGTAGTCCGTCTTCCAGCCCACGTTGTCGAGTTCCGTGGTCGCGGCCTGTTCGAGTTTCGCAAAGTCGCGTTCGCCGGCGAGGATGTCCGCCCGAATTGCGTTCAACAGTCGGTTCAGTCGGGGCGCTTCGGCGCGTTCCGCAGGCGTCAGATAACCATTGCGCGACGAGAGCGCGAGGCCGTCGGCGGCGCGCACCGTTTCTCCACCGATGATCTCGATCGGTAACGCCAGCTGCCGGGTCATGTTGCGCAGGACCATCAGCTGCTGGTAATCCTTCTTGCCGAAAACGGCCGCGTCGGGCTGGACGATGTTGAACAGCTTGAGGACGACGGTGGCGACGCCGCGGAAGTGCCCCGGCCGGAATTCGCCTTCGAGCTGGTTCTGGATCTCGGGCGGATCGACCTGATACTGCTGCGGTTCGGGGTAGAGATCGCGTTCGGTCGGTGCGAACAGGACGTCGACGCCGACGGCGCTAAGTTGCTCGCAATCGGCGGCAAAGGTGCGCGGATACTTGTCGAAATCCTCGTTTGGCCCGAACTGCAAGCGATTGACGAAGATGCTGGCGACGACGGTGTCGCCGTGCGCGCGTGCTTGCTGCATCAGCGCGATATGGCCTTCGTGCAGATTGCCCATGGTCGGGACGAATACGATACGGCCGCAGTTGCGCAATGCGGCTCGCAGGTCAGGAATTGCAGCGTGAATTTGCATGGTTTTTTCGACGGGCGAGTTGGTTAGTAGCAGTGTTCCGCACCGGGGAAGCTGCCGTCCCGGACGGCGGCCACGTAAGCGGCGAGGGCGCCGGCGATCGAGCTTTGTCCGGCCATGAAGTTTTTGACGAAGCGCGCCTTCTTGCCGGGTGCGATGTCGAGCATATCGTGCAGAACCAGGACTTGCCCCGAGCACTCCTTGCCGGCACCGATGCCGATCGTCGGCACCTGGCATTCGCGGCTGATTTCGGCGGCCAGTTCGCCAGGAATCGCTTCGAGCAGCAACATCACGGCGCCGGCTTCGACGTGCGCTTTCGCGTCGTTCAGGACCTTCACGGCGGCGTCGCCGCGCCCCTGGACACGGTAGCCGCCGAGCGCGTTGACGTACTGCGGCGTGAGGCCGATGTGCGCCCATACCGGAATGCCGCGCTGGGAAAGAAAGGCGACGGTCTCGGCCATCTCGATACCGCCTTCGAGCTTGACCATCTGTGCGCCAGCGGCCATCAGGCGCGCGGCGTTGCGATACGCCTGCACCGGCGATTCCTGATACGAAGCCCACGGCATGTCGGCCGCGATCAAGGCGCGCTGAGCGCCGCGCGCGACCGCCTGGGTGTGGTAAATGATGTCGTCGACGGTGACCGGCAGCGTCGAGTCATGGCCTTGCAGGACCATGCCGAGCGAGTCGCCGATCAGCAGCACGTCGACGCCGGCTTCGTCGCAGCGGGCAGCAAAGCTCGCGTCGTAGCAGGTCAGGACGGCGATTTTCTCACCGGCGGCGCGCATTTTGGCCAGATCGGTGTGGGCGAGGCGGCGTGTGCTTGATTGTGCGGACATGGGTCAATTCCCCCGATTGAAGTGTTCGTGATTCCAGCGCATCGATTCGATGCGCTGGTGCTAGCGTTTGAAAGTCCTGTCGTTTAGACGGCGTTGCGACGCTCCGAGTTCGTCGTCCGGTCCGAGTCGTTCGATGCGTTGCATACGAACCGCCGGTAGCCAGGCCGCAACCGTGCCGCGGCCAGGGACGCGGCAATCCGGAGCGATTTCGGCGAGCGGCGCCATGACGAAGGCGCGCAGGTGCATACGCGGGTGCGGCAGCGATAGTCGCGGTGTGTCGATCACGTCGTCGTCGAACAGCAGCAGGTCGAGGTCCAGCGTGCGCGGCGCGAGATCGAAGTCGCGGCGGCGGCCGAAGGTCGCCTCGATGGCCAGAAGCGCATCGAGCAGCGCTGCGGCGTCCAGTCCGGTTTCGAGTCGGGCGACGGCGTTGATGAAGTCCGGTTGGCCGCAGACGCCGACCGGCGCGGTGCGATACAGCGATGACGCTTGAAGCAGGCGCGTCTCGGGCAAGCTGCGCAAGGCTTCGATAGCGGCGCGAACCTGTGCGACCGGATCGGCCAGATTGGCGCCGAGCGCCACGTAAGCACGATGCATCGGGAGACTCAGTCGGGCGCGGCGGGCGTCTTGTCGGCAGCCGGTTTGCGTTTCCGGCGACGGCGCTTCTTGGCTTCATCCGGCTTCTGCGGCAGCAGCATCGCGGCGCGGGTTTCGCCGTCGGCGTTCAGGAAGTCGGTCCACCATTTGCCAAGTTCAGCGGGGATCTCGCCCGATTCGGCGCGCAGGAGCAGGAAGTCGTAGCCGGCCCTGAAGCGCGCCTGCTCGATCAGCGAATACGGCCGTTTGCCCGAGCGCTGTTCGAAGCGCGGCTGCAGCAACCAGATGTCCTTGATGTCGCCCGCGACCCGGCGCGTGATCGCCAGCTTTTCCGACTGGGTGTCGAGCACGTCGTCCATCGCCGCAAAGAGCGCCGGAATCGGCCGTTCGCCGCCGGCCTTGAGCGCTTCCCATTTGGCCAGCACTTCGTGCCAGAGCAGCGTGGCGAAGAGAAATCCAGGCGAGATCGGCTTCCCTTCGCGCACGCGGCGGTCGGTATTCTCCAGCGCCAGCATGACGAAGCGCTCGCCGAGCGGCTGATCGAGGATCACGTCGAGCAGCGGCAGAACGCCATGATGCAAGCCTTCGGCGCGCAGGCGCTTGAGGCACTTGACGGCGTCGCCCGAGGTCAGGAGTTTGAGCATTTCGTCGAACAGGCGCGAAGGCGGCACGTTCTCAAGCAAACCGGCGAGTTCGCTGATCGACTCGCGGGTCGCCGGTTCGATGCTCAGGTCGAGCTTCGAGGCCAGACGAACGGCACGCAGCATGCGTACCGGGTCCTCGCGATAGCGCGTCGGCGGGTCACCGATCATGCGCAGCGTCTTCTGTTTCAGGTCCGCCAAGCCGTGGTGATAGTCGACAATCGTTTCGCTGGTCGGGTCGTAGTACAAGGCGTTGACCGTGAAGTCGCGCCGTGCTGCGTCGTCCTTTTCGCTGCCGAAGACGTTGTCGCGCAGCACGCGCCCCTGGCCGTCGGTTTGCGCGCGGCTGCCGCTGTGCTGGTCGTGGTGGCCGCGGAAGGTGGTGACTTCGATGGTTTCCGCGCCCATCAGGACGTGCACGATCTGGAAACGGCGGCCGATGATGCGCGAGCGCCGGAAGCAGTTGCGTACCTGTTCCGGCGTAGCGTTGGTGGCGACGTCGAAGTCCTTGGGTTTGAGTCCGGCGAGCAGGTCGCGCACGGCGCCGCCGACAACGTAAGCCTTGAAGCCCTGTTGCTGCAGCGCCTCGACCGTGCGCAGACTGCCGCTGCTGAGCGCGTCGCGACGAATGCCGTGTTTGTTCACGCCAATGACGTTGGCCTCGCCGGAGCTGGCCGGCACCTTGTGTCCGAATACGCGGGAAATGAATTTGCGAATCATCGCTTGTGTGTTTTCAGGTTCTTGTGGTGTGGTGGGGGAGCAACAAGAGCGGTCGCTCGCTCAGGCATGAATGTTCAGGATCGGCCAGCCAGCGTTCTCGGCGTGGGCGCGCAGCGTGGCGTCCGGATCGACGACGACAGGGTCGGTGACGCACAAGAGCAGGGGCAGGTCGTTGAGCGAATCGCTGTAGAACCAGCTGCGCTCGAAGTTGTTCCACCACAGCCCCATCGCTTCAAGCCAGGCTTCGACGCGGGCGATCTTGCCTTCGCGGAACGAGGGGAGTCCGCGCGCCTTGCCGGTAAATTGCCCGTTTTCCTGCGCCGGGATGGTCGCGATCAGGTGCGGAATGCCCAACTCGCGCGCGATCGGGCCGGTGACGAAGCTGTTGGTCGCGGTGACCATCGCGCAGATGTCGCCTTGGTCGAGGTGGCGCTTCACGAGCTCGCGCGCCTTCTGGTTCAGCCTGGGCCGAATTTGTGTCGCCATGAAATCGGCGTGCCACTGTTCGAGGACGGCGCGCGGGTTGTCGGCCAGCGACTGCAACTGGAAGTCCAGGAACTCTTGGATGTCCATCGTGCCGGCCTTGTACTGCTCGTAGAACTCGGCGTTGCGCGCCCCATGCGTCGCGCCGTCGAGAATGCCCTTGCTGACAAGGTATTGGGTCCACTCGTAGTCGCTGTCGCCGGAAAGCAGCGTGTGGTCAAGGTCGAATAAGGCGAGCTGCATCGTCATCCTTCAGGAAGATTGGAGTTCCGGCGGTGTCATCAGTACCTCGCGCAAGAGCGGCAGCGTGATGGCGCGCTTGTGCTCCAGCGAGTAACGGTCCAGCGCGCCGAGCAGTGCCACCAGACTGCGCATGTCGCGCGGTGCGCGTGCGAAGAGGTAGTCGAACGACTCCGGCGGCAGGCGCAGCTTCCGGTCGGCAGCATAGGCGCGCAGTGCGTCGATCATCTCGTCGTCGGTTAGTCCATGAATGCGGTAGATCAGCCCCTGGCCGAGCCGGGTGCGCAAGTCCTCGCGCAGGTCGAGTTGCAGCGGCGGGAGGCTGGCTGCGGTGAGCAGGCGGCCGCCCGCAGCGCGGGTTCGGTTGTAGAGATTGAACAACGCAATCTGTCCCGCTGCGCTCAAGGCTTCGACATTGTCGACGGCCTGAAAGCGCGTGGCTTCGTCGGCGCCGCTCAGATCGGGGTCTACGCGCGCATCGTGGTAATGGGCGCCACAGGCGCGCAACAGATGTGTTTTTCCCGCGCCGCCCTTGCCCCAGAGAAGTAGTGACGGTTCGCGGTTGTCGGGCGCAAGCCAGGCAGCCAAGCCGGTCAGCGCCTCGCCATTGCAGCCGGCAACAAAATTGTCGAGGCTGGGCGGCGTTTCCGGCAGGAGGTCGAGGAGCAATTGGCGCATGTGAAGGTGCAGCCTGGCCATCGTGCCGGCTGCACACGAAAGGGCTAATTCAGGCTAATTCGGATAAAATCCCGACTTTTGCGAATGAAGTCGCGGATTTTACCACTACCGTGACTCTGCAAGCCTCGTTCGGGACTCCAAACATGACTCAGCAAGCGAAGCAATCCCTTTCCTACCGCGATTCCGGTGTCGATATCGACGCCGGTGATGAACTCGTCGAGCGCATCAAGCCGTTTGCCAAGAAGACGCTGCGCGAAGGCGTGCTGAGTGGTCTCGGCGGCTTTGGTGCGCTGTTTGAAGTGCCGAAGCGCTATCGCGAACCGGTGCTGGTTTCGGGCACCGATGGTGTGGGCACCAAGCTCAAGCTGGCTTTCGACCTCAACCGCCACGACACCGTGGGGATCGACCTCGTTGCCATGAGCGTCAATGACGTGCTGGTGCAGGGCGCCGAACCGCTGTTCTTCCTCGATTACTTTGCTTGCGGCAAGCTTGACGTCGATACTGCCACGAACGTCATCAAGGGCATCGCCAAAGGCTGCGAATACGCCGGCTGCGCGCTGATCGGCGGCGAGACCGCCGAAATGCCCGGGATGTACCCGGAAGGCGAGTACGACCTGGCGGGCTTCGCCGTGGGCGCCGTCGAGAAATCGGCAGTCATTTCCGGCCGCGACATCGTTCCGGGCGACGTCGTGCTCGGTCTGCCGTCGTCGGGCGCGCATTCCAACGGTTACTCGCTGGTACGCAAGATCATCGCGCGCTCGAATCCCGATCTGGACGCGCCGTTCGATGGCGACAAATCGCTGGCCGACGCGATCATGGCGCCGACGCGCATCTACGTGAAGCCGATGCTGGCGCTGATGGCCGTGCTGCCGGTCAAGGGCATGGCGCACATCACCGGCGGAGGCCTGACCGAGAATGTGCCGCGCGTGCTGCCGGAAGCAGTCAAGGCGGTGATCGACCAGTCGTCCTGGAAGCGTCCGAAACTCTTCCAGTGGTTGCAGGCCGAAGGCAACGTCGCCGAAGGCGAAATGCACCGCGTCTTCAACTGCGGAATCGGCATGGTTGTCATCGTCGCGCGCGAGAACGCCGCCGAGGCGCTGCGTCTGCTTAATGAGGCGGGCGAGAAGGCGCTGGAAATCGGCTGCATCGAGTCGCGGCAGGACGGCGAGGCGCAGACCATCGTGGTTTGACGTGTTTCATCCCGGCTGGAGAGATTCCGGCCGGGCGCTCAGACTTCGAGGTCGATCGACTCGCGGGACGTGTCGCTTCGGCGGCTTCGGGTCAGGCGCGTATCGAGAAACACGAGCTGCTTCGCTTTTCGACGCTCGGTTTTTCTTCGTTCGCCCTGGGCGCGCCGTTCTTCGTTCCTTTGGTTCGCGGCCAGAATCGCGCGGCGTAGCGCTTCCTCATTTTCCGCCGCCCGTCGTTCCGCCAAGGACGACTGATTCAGCTGTGGGCGAAGGTCGGCCAGCCGTTCTACCGGCTCGGGTCTTTGCCGTTGGGCTGAGCTGTTTTTCGCTCCAGCGTCGATTCCGTTCATGAACGACGCCAGCGCTTCGGTCGGGATTCGCATCGCTATTTCGGCGTTTCTCGTGAGAATGACTGTTTTATCGACCTTACTTGCCAGAACTTGAGGCGGAACGGTCGGCGTGTGTGCCGTAAGGTTTCGGCCGCGAGGTATCGTATGATTTCGCGTCTGCCTCCTCTTCAGACTGGATACTCCCGATGCTCGCCCCCGACCAATTCCTGGGTTTTCTCGCCGCAGCCATGCTGATCACCTTGTCACCGGGTCCGGACAATCTCATGGTTCTCGGCGTCGGCATCTCGCGTGGGCGGGCGCAGGGCATGGCGTTTGGCTTGGGCTGCGCGTTCGGTTGCCTGAGCCATACGCTGCTCGCCACACTGGGAGTGAGCGCGCTGATCGCTGCTTCGCCGATTGCCTTCTCGGCTTTGAAGATCGGCGGCGGAATCTATCTGCTCTGGCTCGGTGTCCAGGCGTTGCGTAGTCACGGCCGGGTCAATGTCGCGCAGGCAAATGCGCCGATCGAGTCCTTGCAACGTCTTTTTGCGAAGGGTCTGTTCGCCAACAGCATCAATCCGAAGGTCGTTCTTTTCTTCCTCTCGTTTCTGCCCCAGTTCGTCGTCGCCGAACGCGGTCAGGTGGCGTGGCAGACGGCGCAGTTCGGGCTGCTCTTTACGCTGCAAGCAGCGTTGTTGTTCGGCGCCCTCGGTTTCTTTTCCGGCGCCGTTGGCCAATGGATCAACCGAAACGAAAACGCCGGACGTTGGCTTGATCGCATTGCCGGAACGATCTTCGTCGCGCTCGGCGTGCGCTTGATCGTCTCGCGCTGAGGCGGTTCAAGGCTTTGCGGCGAAGCGATGTCGGCCGCTGATTTTCTTCTGGCTTTTTTCATCGCGAGGGTTATAGTGGAAGTGCACCGAGGTCAGCGGCAATCCCGGAGCGAAGTGGCAGGACCAGCCGCTCTCTTTGGAGACTCTATGGATCCATTTCATTACTGCTCTTTAAAGATGATTGAGTAACAAACCCAACGGCGATAAGCCGATTACTCCGGCCGAGCGTGCTGGAGTCGCAGTACCCGAAGCCCGTGCATCTCAACGCATGGGCTTTTTTGTGGGCCCTTGGCTCGACGATGCGGTTTTTGCCCGAAGGCCGGATCGATGAGGCGATGTAGAATGAGCCGGGCAGTGTCCTCCGATGACCTTCGCCTATTCGCTCAAGGAATGAAAAACGACACCCATTCCAACCCGTTGCCGGACCGGGTACGCCTGATTCGCATCCAGCGCTTTTTTGAAAGCTCGGGCGGGAATCCTTTCAGCTTTGTGGTGGGCGGCGGCCTCTCGGCGCTGGCGTTGGCGAGCGTCGGTATTCCGGCGAGTCGCCTGGTGATCTGGTTCGCCTTGATTCTCGCGGTCAGCTGCCTGATCTTCTTCTTCGAGCGGTACGTCAGGCGTAGCGCCCTCACTCTCGAGAACGCAGTTCCCCTGTTTCGCACACGTGTTGCGCTTGGCCTCGCCAACGCAGCGCTGTTCGGTTCCGTCATTGCGTTATTGCCCGACGTGCGGCAACAAACCGCCTATATCCTGGTTTTTGTCATGGCTTCGTCGGTCGTCGCCCTGGGGTACATGGCCTATGCGACGGAGCTCCGCTACGGACTTTCGGTAAATGCCCTGACCTTGGCGCCGTACACCGTCTTCAGTTTTTACCAGTATTTCGTGTTGCGCGACCCGTTCCTGTTGCTGGTGGGGACGATCGCGCTCGTCTGGCAGGCGGTTGTCATAGCGAAGGCCCTTCAGGTGTCGCGTTCGGCGGTTGGCGAAATTGAGGCCGGTGAGCGATTGCGTGACGAGGTGGCGCGGCGGAATCAGATCGAGAATGAGCTGCGCGTCAGTCAGGCCGAATCGCGGCAACTCGCGACGATGCTACGGATGATGTGCGACAACGTGCCCGACATGATCTGGGCCAAGGATCTCGAAGGGCGCTACCTCTTCGCCAACAAGGCGCTGTGCGAGAAGCTGCTCGGGACGAGCGACTCGAATGAGCCGTTGGGAAAGGGATTCGACTATTTCGTCGAAAAGGAACGGGCGACGCATCCCGACGATCCGGAGTGGCACACCTACGGCCAGTTTTCGCGCGATGTCGACGCGCATACGCTGAGCCGCGAGGAGCCGACGACCTTTGAGGAATCGGGCAACGTCCGCGGCAACTTCGTTTTCCTCGACGTGCATCAGGCCCGTTTTGTCGACGCTCAGGGTGAGGTGATCGGTACCGTCGGTTGCGCACGCGACATCACCGAACGCAAAGCGTCCGAAGCGTTCGTGCTGCATCTGGCGCATCACGACGCGCTGACCGACTTGCCCAACCGTGCGCTGCTCAACGAACGACTGCGGCAGGCGCTGGCGCAGGTCCGGCGCGACCGTACGAAGCTGGCGATCCTGTTCGTCGATCTGGATCGCCTGAAGCCGGTTAACGATACGCTCGGGCACGATGTCGGCGACCTGTTGCTCATGGAAGTCGCTTCGCGTCTACGCTCGGTCATGACGAGGCGGGTTGATACGGTGGCGCGGCTCGGTGGCGACGAGTTCGTGATTCTCCTGCCGCGGATCAACAAGGAGCACGACGCCGAGGCGGCGGCCGAGCGGGTTTTGTTCACCCTGCGACAGCCGTTCAAGGTCGATCAGCACGCGATCCGCATTTCCGCGAGCATCGGGGTGGCGTTTTCGCCCCAGCACGGTCTCGAAGCCGAGGCGCTGCTCAAGAACGCCGATGCGGCGATGTATTGCGCCAAGCGTGCGGGGAGCGACGGCTTCCGTGTTTTCGACGAATCGATGCAACCGGCCGCCGGGGATGCGGCGTCGCTCTAGCCGGCGAGCGCTTGCGCCACCCGGCGCTCAACGCGAGCGAAAAGATCCGCTGCCAGACAATCAAATGGCTCCGGCTTGAGCGTGTTCGTCATCCACGTGATCTGGCGTTTGGCGAGCTGGCGCGTGGCGTAGATTCCCCGGTCGCGCATTTCGGCGCGCGGCGCGAGGCCGTCCTGGACTTCCCAGACTTGCCGGTAGCCGACGCAACGCATAGAGGGCAGGTTGAGCGACAGTGCGTATTTCTTGCGCAGCATTGTTACTTCGTCTTCCAGCCCGGCCTTGAGCATGGCGTCGTAGCGCTCGGCGATGCGCACATGCAGGACGCTGCGGTCCGAAGGCAGCAAGCCGAGTGAGACGAAGTCGAACGGCGGCTTCTGTTCCTGGCCTTCGGCGAGGAGGGCTGCCATCGGGCGACCGGCGAGGCGGTAGACTTCGAGCGCGCGCTGCACGCGTTGCGCATCGGTCGGAGGCAGGCGGGCGGCAGTTTCCGGGTCGACCTTGGCGAGTTCGGCATGCACCGCCGGCCAGCCGTGGGCTGCAGCCTGAGCGTCGATCTCCTGGCGCGTCGTCGCGCAGGCTTGCGGTAGCTCGGCAAGTCCTTGCAACAGCGTCTTGAAGTAGAGCATCGTGCCGCCGACGAGCAGTGGAATCCGGCCGCGCGCGGTGATGTCGTCCATCAGGGCGAGGGCGTCTGCGCGGAAACGCGCCGTCGAGTAGGCTTCTTCGGGGCTGATCAGGTTGATCAGGTGGTGCGGAAACTCCTTCAGTGTTTCGGCATCCGGCTTAGCGGTGCCAATGTCCATGTCGCGAAACACCTGCGCCGAATCGACGCTGATCAGTTCGACGGGGAAGCGGCGCGTCAAGTCCATCGCCACGCCGGTCTTGCCGCTGGCGGTGGGGCCCATCAGCAGGATGGCTTTCGGATGCGTACTCATCGGCCGCGCAGGAAGAGGCGGTCGAGATCGGTCATCGACAACTGGGTCCAGGTCGGCCGGCCGTGGTTGCACTGGTCGGCGCGCTCGGTTTCCTCCATCTGACGCAGGAGCGCGTTCATCTCGGGAATTGAAAGGATGCGCCGCGCGCGCACGGCGCCGTGGCAGGCCATCGTCGCCAGCAGTTCGTTGCGGTGCGCGGCCATCAGTTGCGTAACGCCGTGTTCGCGCAGTTCGCCCAGCAGCGCGCGGGCGAGCGCGGCCGGGTCGGCGGCTTGCAGAAGCGCCGGAACGCCGCGCACGGCGAGTTGCGTCGGTCCCATCGGCGCGAGGTCAAAACCGAGGTCGCGTAGCGCTTCGGCGTGCTCCTCGGCGGCCGCGACGTCGAGCGCATCGGCGGTGAACACGGCGGGAATGAGCAGCGCCTGCGTGGCGATGCGCTTGTTGTCGTGTGCGCTCTTCAGCTTCTCGTAGAGGATGCGCTCGTGCGCCGCGTGCATGTCGACGAGCACCAGGCCGTGCGCGTTCTGCGCCAGGATGTAGACGCCGTGCAGTTGGGCCAGCGCGTAGCCCATCGGTGGGGTCGAGCTATCCGGGGACGTGACGGGTTCCGAAAACGAGATCGGTGCCCGTGCAGCGGTCGGTTGCGCCTTTTCGGTGAAGGCGAAGTAGGCAGCCATCGCCGGCTCGCTGACGCGCAGCGATTCCTGGCGTTGCGGCCACGCCGGTACGCTCGTCCCTGGCGGCGCCGGGTTCGGGCGCTGTGCGGCGAAAGACGGAGCCGGAGTCGTCGCCGTGAAGGTGCTGTTGGACTCGTTGCCGGCGCCGGTCAGTGGGCTGGAGAGCGTTCGCTGCACCGCGTGGAAGACGAACTGATGCACGGCGCGGCTGTCGCGGAAGCGTACTTCGGTCTTCGCCGGATGCACATTGACGTCGACGTTCGCCGGATCGACCTCGACGAAGATGCAGTAGGCCGGGTAACGGCTACCGTGCAGCATGTCCTGGTACGCCTCGCGCAGCGCGTGGCTGAGCAGCTTGTCGCGCACGAAGCGGCCATTCACATAGACGTACTGGGCGTCGCTGCGCGCGCGCGAGTGCGCTGGCGTCGCGCAGTGACCGAAGACGCGCAGGCCGTGGCCTTGTTCGCCTTCCGCATCGCGGCGCGGCTCGCCGGTGTCGAGCGAACGCGATTCGGCGAGGAAGTCGTCGCCGAGGATGGCACCGGCGCGGCCGCGCGCGTCGGTCTTCGGCAGATGCAGGCTGACGCGCCCGTTGTGCGAGAGCGTGAAGGCGACCGCCGGGTGGGCCAGTGCGACGCGCTTGACGGCGTCGGCGCAGTGCGCGAACTCGGTGGCCTCCGACTTGAGGAATTTCCGCCGCGCCGGCGTGTTGTAGTAGAGGTCGCGCATTTCGACGACGGTGCCGGCGCCGAGCGCAGCCGGTTCCGGCGACGCGCCGGGTTCGGCGTTCAGGCGCCAGGCGTGGGCCGCGCCCTGCTGGCGGCTGGTCAGCGTCAGGCGCGCAACCGAGGCGACCGAGGCCAGCGCCTCGCCGCGAAAGCCGAGGGTGGCGACGCGTTCGAGGTCGTCGAGGGTGGCGATCTTCGAGGTGGCGTGGCGGGTCAGCGCGAGCGCGAGTTCGTCCCTAGCGATGCCGCAGCCGTCGTCGCTGACGCGGATCAGTTTGACGCCGCCTTCTTCGAGCTGGATCTGGATCGCCTGACTGCCGGCGTCGAGCGCGTTTTCGAGCAGTTCCTTGAGTACGGAAGAGGGGCGCTCGACGACTTCGCCAGCGGCAATCTGGCTGATTAGCAGGTCGGGCAGCAGATGGATGATGGGCGTTTCAGGCATCGGCGGATTATACCGGCCCTGCCGGGCCGCAGTGCTCGCGGGGAAAGTGGGCGGCGGCTGGCTTCCAGTACAATCGCGTTTTTTCTCGCATCGGGATCGACATGGAACTCCTCGCCTACTTCATCGATATCGTCCTGCACCTCGACAAGCATCTGGCGGCCATGGTGCAGCAGTACGGCGTCTGGATTTACGCGATCCTGTTCGCGATCATCTTCAGCGAGACCGGCTTTGTCGTCACGCCGTTCCTCCCCGGCGATTCGCTGCTCTTTGTCGCGGGTGCGCTGGCGGCGCTGGGCGGGATGGACATCATGATCCTGATCGCGGTGCTGCTCGCCGCGGCAGCGCTCGGTAACACGCTCAATTACCAGATCGGGCGCTACCTCGGGCCGAAGGTCTTCCAGTGGGAGAACTCGCGCTTCTTCAACAAGGCGGCACTGATGAAGACGCATCTCTTCTACGAAACGCACGGCGGCAAGACGCTGGTGATCTCGCGTTTTCTGCCGCTGTTTCGCACCTTTGCCCCCTTCGTGGCCGGCATCGGCGCGATGACCTGGGCGCGCTTCACTTTCTTCAACCTGATCGGCGCGTTCGCCTGGGTCGTCTCGCTAACCTTGGCCGGCTACTTCTTCGGCAACCTGCCGTGGGTGCAGAAGAACCTGTCGGCGGTGATTCTCGGGATCATCGCCATCTCGCTGATCCCGGTCGTCATCGGCTGGTGGCAGCACCGCAAGGAAGCGAAAGCCTCCTCCTGAAGTTCAGCGCGCCCGGCGCTTCTTGTCCATCAGGTGCAGGATCATCGGCGTGAAGATGATCTGCATGGCGAGCCCCATCTTGCCGCCGGGGCAGACGATGATGTTCGGGCGCGACATGAACGAGTCGTGGATCATCGAGAGCAGGTAGGGGAAGTCGATGCCCTTCGGGTTGGCGAAGCGGATGACGACGAAGCTCTCGTCGAGCGACGGGATGTCGTTGGCGATCAGCGGGTTCGAGGTGTCGACCGTCGGCACGCGCTGGAAATTGACGTGCGTGCGCGAGAACTGTGGACAGATGTAGTTGATGTAGTCGGGCATGCGGCGCAGGATGGTGTCCATCACCGCCTCCTTCGAGTAGCCGCGCTGCGACTTGTCGCGATGGATCTTCTGGATCCATTCGAGGTTGATGATCGGCACGACGCCGACGCAAAGATCGACGTGGCGAGCGACGTCGACCTCATCCGTCTTCACCGCGCCGTGCAGTCCTTCGTAGAAGAGGAGGTCGGTGTTCTCCGGCAGGTCTTCCCACTCGGTGAATTTGCCCGGCTCCGTCCCGTAGAGCTTGGCTTCTTCTGCGTCGTGGATGTAGTGGCGGCGTTTCCCCTGCCCGGTTTCGCCATACGCGCGGAACAGGCTTTCCAGATCTGAAAGCCGGTTGGCCTCGGGCCCGAAATGGCTGAAATGGTTGTCGCCGGCCGCCATTCTTTCCAGCATCCTGGCTTTCATCTCGGCCCGGTCGTAGCGATGGAAGCTGTCGCCCTCGATGATCTCGGCGTTGATCTTGTCGCGCCGGAAGATATGCTGGAACGAGCGCGTGACCGAGGTGGTGCCGGCGCCCGAGGAGCCGGTGACGGCGATGATGGGATGCGTGATCGACATGGATCGGTGCTCCTGAAATTTGGCGGGGCCTACTGGCCCGGGTAGTCGGCGCGGAAGAGGTTGCGTTTGGAAAAGAGCGGCGAACTGAAGGGTTGGTCCTCGCCGTTCAGATACTCGGTGTGGTAACGGTTGATGCGCTCCACTTCGTTGCGCGATCCCAGAATCGCCGGCACTTGCTGATGCAGTCCGGTCGGCGTGACGTCGGCGATGCGTTCGTAACCGGTCGACGCCAGCCCACCGGCCTGTTCGACGATCATCGCCATCGGGCTGACCTGATGCAGCAGTTGCAGCCAGCCGGGTTTCTTCATGTCGCGGGTGTCGCGCGGGTACATGAAGACGCCGCCGCGCACCAGGATGCGATGCACATCGGCGACCATCGACGCCACCCAGCGCATGTTGAAATCCTTGGCGCGAATGCCCGTTCTTCCTTCCATGCATTCGTCGACGTAGCGGCGAATCGGCGGTTCCCAGAAGCGGCCGTTGGAGGTGTTGATGGCGAAGCTGCTGGTCTCGTCCGGAATGCGCATGTCGGGGTGCGTGAGCAGGAATTCGCCGATTTCGCGATCGAGCGTGAAGCCGTGCGTGCCGGTGCCGACGGTCAGCACCAGCATCGTCGAAGGTCCGTACAGCGCATAACCAGCTGCCAGCTGCCGCGCGCCCGGTTGCAGGAAATCGGAAATCGTCGGCGTGTCGATGTCCGGTGCGCAGGCCAGCACCGAGAAGATGCTGCCGACCGTGACATTGACGTCGATGTTCTGTGCACCGTCGAGCGGGTCGAAAACCAGCAGATACTTGCCGTGCGCGCCTTCATTTGGAATCGGAATGACGTCCGCCGTTTCGCTCGACGTCATTGCCGCGAGGTGGCCGCCCCACACGCAGTGGTTGAGGAACGCCTGGTTGGCCAGGTGCGCCGGAGAGAGATGGTCGTCGTCGTGCGGATTCGGCGACCACGGGTCCTCGGGCATACTGGCCAGCGCGCCGCGCGAAATGCCTTGGGCGATCGCCTTGCAGGAACGGACGACGTCGCTGATCAACATCGAAAAATCGCCGGCCAGCGCCGGATTGCGGCGCTGCTCCTCGATCAGGAATTTATTGACGTTGGTACGACCAAAAAGCATGGTGTTACTCCAACAGAATCCAATTTCGACAGTGGGGCTATTGAGCCGATTCTAGTGATGTGATAGAAAATCACCAGTTAAACGTTTTGTTTATTTTATTTAGCAAAGACTAATCATGAGAAGCGCAACCGTCCGGCAGCTCCAGAT
>JAGNOM010000133.1 GCA_017990155.1 Propionivibrio sp.
GGGGCCATCGTCAAACCCGGAGACGCACTGACCAGCGCCTTGATCATGCTGGTCGAGGGACGCGCAGACCCGTCGATCAGGATGCCGCACCATAAAGATCCGCTGTCGAAGGAGCAGATTGGTCTGCTGCGAAGCTGGGTCGAGCAGGGTGCGAAAAACAACTGAGGCAGTGTCGTTGTGCAGCGCCTTACTTGCCGATGCAAAAGCGCCCGAAAATCTCGCCGAGAAGGTCGTCGGCGGAGAATTCGCCGGTAATCGAAGATAAAGCCAGCTGCGCCAGGCGCAATTCCTCGGCGAAGAGTTCCAGTTGCGGGAGTTGGGCCTGTGCTGCGGCGATATGTTCCCGCGTCTCGGTCAGCGCCCGCAGATGGCGTTCGCGGGCGATAAAAACGTCTTCGGCGGGATGCCAGCCAGCAATACGCAACAACTCGTTGCGCAGCAAATCAATGCCGTCGCCGCGTTTTGCTGACAGGGAGATGGCCACCCCATCGCTTTGATCGTGCCGTTCGGCTGCACGGTGGGCAAGATCGACCTTGTTGTACACGGTAATGCGGGCGAGCGACGCGGGAAGTTGTTCAAGTATGGCGCGTTCGGCATCCCCGGCTCCGGTTCTGGCATCGACGAGCAGCACGACAACGTCGGCACGTTCGATTTCGCGCCAGGTCCGTTCAATGCCGATTTTCTCGACCTCGTCGTCGGTATCGCGCAAGCCGGCCGTATCGATCACGTGCAGCGGAATTCCTTCGATCTGAAGCGTGCTGCGCACGACGTCGCGTGTGGTTCCGGCGACCGGCGTGACGATCGCCAGATCGTCACCGGCCAGGCGATTGAGCAGACTGGACTTGCCGACGTTCGGTTGTCCGGCGAGAACGACGTGCAAACCGCCTTGCAGCAGTTTCCCCTGTTGCGCCCGGTCGAACACCGTGTCGAGGCTTTCCTGCAGGCGCCGGAGTCGCCCGAAGGCGTTGGCCGCTTCAAGAAAATCGACTTCTTCCTCGGGAAAGTCCAGTGTCGCTTCGACCAAGGCCCGCAGTTCGGTGAGCTGGTCGAGAAGGACGTGAATCTCCCGTGAGAAATCGCCTTGCAGGGAACGCACCGCGCTGCGCGCCGCGGCCTTGGTTGAGGCGTCGATCAGATCGACGACGGCTTCTGCCTGCGCCAGATCGAGTTTGCCGTTGAGAAAGGCGCGTCGGGTGAACTCACCCGGTTCGGCGAGACGCGCGCCAAGGTCAAGGCAACGCGCGAGCAGCATTTGCAGAACAACCGTTCCGCCATGTCCTTGCAGCTCAAGGACATCTTCGCCGGTAAAGGAATTGGGCGCGGGAAAATGCAACAACAGACCGCTATCGATCACGCTGCCATCGTCAGCGTGAAAGTCGCCGAGCGTCGCTATACGCGGCTTGGGGCGCTTGCGACAGAGAATGTCGGCAAAATCGAGAAGGTTTCGCCCGGAGACTCGGATGATCCCGACACCGCCACGGCCTTGGGCCGTAGCAATGGCGGCGATTGTTTCAGTTGGCGCTGAAACGGAGGCCTGATCAGGCCTTGGCGTCGTTAGCGGCTTTTCCGCCACTTCCAAGCATCCGGTTAATCTGCCATTGCTGCGCAATCGACAGGATGTTGTTGACGACCCAGTAAAGCACCAGACCAGATGGGAAGAAGAGGAACATGCCGCCGAAAATGAAAGGCATGAGCAGCATCATCTTGGCCTGAATTGGGTCTGGCGGCGTCGGGTTGAGCTTGGTCTGGATCAGCATGGTGGCGATCATGATGACCGGCAGCACATAGAATGGATCCTGCGATGACAGGTCCTTGATCCACAGAATCCACGGCGCGTCACGCATCTCAACCGCACCGAGCAGTGCCCAGTAAAGCGCGATGAACACCGGAATCTGGACCACAATCGGCAGACAGCCACCCAGTGGGTTGATTTTCTCGGTCTTGTAGAGATTCATCATCTCCATGTTGAGTTTTTGCTTGTCGTCACCGCAACGCTCACGCAACGCGGTCATGCGTGGTGCGATTGCCTTCATTTTGGCCATCGACTTGTAGCTGGCCGCCGACAAGGGGAAGAAAGCCGCCTTGATGGCGACCGTCAGCAACACGATCGACCAACCCCAGTTCCCGACGAGTCTGTGAATGAAGTCCAGACACCAGAAGATCGGTGCGGCAACGATCGTCAGCCAGCCATAGTCAACGACAAGCGGCAGCCCTTGTGCGCCGATTCCGCCTTCTGAAGATGGCTTGGCAAGTTGCTCAAGCATCGACTGGATCTGTGGGCCGGCGTAAAGAGAAACCATGTTGCTTGCCTTCGCCCCGGGTGCGACGCTCGCGATCGGCACAATCAATCCGGCTGTCACTGCCGGATTTGCGCTGCCTTCGAGCGTTCGAACAAAGAATTCGCGGTCTTGCTTCTCTGCCGGGATCCAGGCGGAAACGAAGTAATGCTGGACCATCGCCATCCAGCCGTTATCGGCCTTTTGGGCGAATTTCGCCGAACCCTTTTCAATATCCTTGAAGTTGATCTTCTGGAACTTCTCCTGATCCGTATAGACGGCCGGACCGGTATAGGTGCTGACCATGCTGCTCTCGCCAGCCGGCGCGGCGGTGTCGCGCTGCAACTGGTAATAAGCGTGCGCCGAGACTTCCTTCTGACCGCCATTTTCTATTTCGTAGGCAACGTTGATCAGATAGCTGCCGCGATTGAAGGTATAGATCTTGGTGACCTTGACGCCGTTGACCACCGGCGCTTCGAGCCTAAGTTCGATACTCTTTGCCTCCGCGCCGAGCTCGAGGTTCCCCGGCGATACCGTATAGAGCGTCTTGTGATTCGGAAGATCCTCACCGATTAAACCACTCTGTGCAGCGTATTGGTGCTTTGCGTCAAACAGCGAAAAATTCCGCAGCTTGTCTTCGCTTGCCTTGTAGTTGTTAAGTTCGAGACCAACGATCGTGCCGCCCTGGGTCGAAACGTCAGCGACAAACAAGTCGGTTTTGACCTTGATGATTTCGGCCTTGGCACTTGCCGAAGCCGCATTGCCATCGGGCACAGACGCTGCAGAAACGGGGGCTGATGCGGTCGCTCCCGGAACGGGCGCGATGGCTGTTGCGGCTGGAGTCGTCGCCAGCGGCGCTTGCGGATTGTTGTGCTTTTGCCATGCTTCCCAAAGCATGACCAAAGAAAACGAGAAGACGAAGACAAGAATCAGGCGTCGGGTATCCATGAACGGCCTATCAAAAATCAGGGAACGGGATCAAAACCACCCGCATTCCACGGATGGCAACGAGATATGCGCTTGATGCCAAGGCAGGCGCCTTTGCACGCACCATACTTCTCCACCGCTTCTGCGGTGTATTCCGAACAACTTGGAAAAAAGCGGCAACGGCTCCCCAGCAAAGGGCTGATCGCATACTTGTAGAAACGGATCAGTGCCAGCAGCAATAATTTCATCAGCTTATCGTTCAGGTGAAATCATTTTGCTCAACAACCCCCGGATTTCTTCGGCGAGGACTCGCCGGTCCAATGGAACCGGTTTTGTCGATAAGCGCAGGACGAAATCGCGCGCAGGCAAGCGGCAACGCAAAATGCGGAAATTCTCTCTCGCCAGCCGTTTGACCAGATTTCGGTCCACCGACCGTCGCAAAAGCCGTTTGGCAACGACGACGCCCAAACGGGCGCCGATCATCACTTCTTCTGCCGCACGAACCCGGTAATGTAGCAGGAAATGCCGGCTTCTAATGGCCTTCCTGAAACCAAAAACGGATGAAAATTCATCCGTTTTTGTCAGTCGATACGTCTTGGGAAACGCGGCACAACCCTGCTCGCGCTTGCCCTCTGGCAGCTTGGTGTTCAAACGGCCAAACGATGACGACCTTTGGCACGACGGGCACGAATTACGGCGCGACCGCCACGGGTAGCCATACGGACGAGGAAGCCATGGGTACGCTTGCGACGAATAACCGACGGTTGATAGGTGCGTTTCATAGTTAAACCTTTGAAGTCATTGCGAAGTAAACGCGCAATTAGACATGCGATTGATAACTTGTGTCAAGCCGAAATTTTGGCCGATGCTGTGGATAACTTTGTTGCGACAGGTTAAAATCGGCCCCTTACGTCAGGCACCGCTCAATTCGCCTGACATCAAAACAGAAGCAATTTCTGTTCGTATCATTACAACCGTGTTTGACTACCAAGCATCCTCTTTGCCCGGTTCCGAATGGTTGTTTTGAAATGGCAAATCGCCAGCCTGTGGCTTTGCAAAACCTAATCGGGATTGTGTCGATTCTTCAGCGATGAGTAGCTTCTGGATTTCCTGTCTGAGTCAGTTTGAACAAGAACTGCCGCCTCAGCAATTCAATACGTGGATTCGCCCCCTTCGACTGGAAGGCGAGGACGATGTGAACAACGGGCTTCGCCTCTACGCACCCAATGGTTTTATTTTGAAATGGGTCAGGGAACGTTACCTGACCCGCATTGAAGAACTCGGCAGCGCTTTTTTTTCGTCGCCCGTAAGCGTTTCAATGATGCTCGCAGAGCGCAGCCAGAATCCGGCACCATTGACGAAGGCGGCTCCAACCAGCGTGGCTTCTGTCTCTCAACCGACAACGAAGCCGCAAGTTTCGCCGTTTGCCGCGGTGGAACGTCCTCTGGAGAGGACGCGTTCGGACTATGAAAAGACCCGACTCATCCCCGGCTTCACATTCGAAAACCTGATCGTCGGCAAAGCCAACGATCTGGCTCGTGCCGCGTCCGTCCAGGTCGCGACGAATCCCGGGGGCGCTGCCTACAATCCGATGTTCATCTACGGTGGTGCGGGCCTCGGCAAGACACACCTGATCCATGCCATCGGAAATCACATCCTCGTGCAGAATCCCGGCAAGGTCGTTCGTTACGTCCATGCTGAGGACTATTACTCCGACGTCGTTCGCGCCTATCAGACAAAGTCCTTCGACGCTTTCAAGCGTTACTACCGCTCGCTCGACGTTCTGTTGCTTGATGATGTCCAGTTTTTTAACGGAAAGAACCGGACCCAGGAAGAATTTTTCTTTGTATTCAATGCATTGATTGAATCGAAGAAGCAGATTGTGATCAGTTGCGATACCTACCCGAAAGATATTTCCGGTCTTGAGGATCGTCTGATTACCCGGTTTGACTGGGGTCTGACGGTTCAAATCGAGCCACCGGAAATCGAGATGCGTGTGGCGATTCTGAAGAAGAAGGCCGAGGCAGAATCCGTCGCGCTCGACGATGAAGTGGCCTTCTATATCGCCAAGCACCTTCGATCAAACGTACGGG
Source organism: Propionivibrio sp. (assembly GCA_017990155.1). Taxonomy (GTDB): domain Bacteria; phylum Pseudomonadota; class Gammaproteobacteria; order Burkholderiales; family Rhodocyclaceae; genus Propionivibrio. The sequence continues at coordinate 5,297 of JAGNOM010000133.1, forward strand.
AACTGGAAGGCGCGCTGAAGAAGGTGTTGGCCTACGCATCGTTCCACGGGCGAAAGATTGATCTCGACCTGGCGAAGGAATCACTCAAAGACCTGATCGGTGCGGTGAATCGGCAAATCACGGTCGAAAACATCCAGAAGACGGTGGCGGACTATTTCAAGATCAAGGTTGCCGACCTGTATTCGAAGAAGCGGACCCGGCAGATCGCCCGGCCGCGTCAGGTGGCGATGTGGCTGGCCAAGAATCTGACCTCGCAGAGCTATCCGTCGATCGGCGAAGCGTTTGGTGGGCGCGACCACACCACGGTCCTCCACGCCGTGCGAACGATTGAGTCGTTACGAACCAAGGACAACGAGTTGAACCACGATGTTCATGTCCTGTTACAGGTGTTGAAAGGCTGACGAAGAAATTTGTATAAGTTCGTGTACTGCTTGTGCATAACAAGTGTGTAATTGGTGGGTTTCGGTTGGCTGGGTAAGTTGTTCAATTTTATCCACAAGACGATACAGAGCTTCTACAGGCTGATTTTTACATTTAAGTGTCTGAAAGTATTAGTGTAATTATTGATATTCACAGGATTGTCTTTGAGATTATCTTTATAGGATTTATATATATGGTTCTTATTAAAACCCAACGCGATTCACTTCTGGCGCCACTTCAGTCAGTTTCCGGGATCGTCGAGAAGAAACATACGCTGCCGATCCTGTCGAATGTCTTGCTTGAGAAACATGGTGACCGGCTCACGCTTCTGGCGACGGACATTGAAATCCAGATCACGACCTCGACGCCGGTTGCTTCGAATGAAGGCGACGGTGCGGTCACCGTTGGTGCGCGCAAGCTGCAGGATATTCTTCGTTCCTTGCCCGATAGCGCAGAAGTCAGTCTGAATCTCGAAGAGAAGCGCCTGCAAGTCAAAGCTGGGAAGAGTCGCTTCAATCTGCAGACCTTGCCGGCCGAAGACTTTCCGCGGATGGCATTGTCCGATGGGGATATCAGGAAAATTACCGTGACGCAGAAGCAGTTCCGTCGCCTGCTCGGTCAAACACAGTTTTCGATGGCGGCGCAGGATGTTCGCTATTATCTGAACGGCCTGCTGCTTCTCGTCGAAGGTAACGAATTGCGTGCAGTTGCGACCGACGGCCATCGTCTGGCTTACGCAAGCATGGCGCTGGAAGGTGATGCGAATTTGCCACGGCAGGAACTGATCCTGCCGCGCAAGACCGTCCTCGAGTTGAGCCGATTACTCGCCGACAGTGATGAGCCTTTGCAGATCGAACTGACGAGCAATCAGGTCCGCTTCCAGTTTGGAAACATCAACCTTGTCTCGAAACTGATCGACGGCAAGTTCCCAGACTACGAGCGCGTCATCCCGGCGACGTTGAAGAATTTCGTGAGCTTGAATCGGACTGCATTGCTCCAGTCGATGGTTCGCGCCGCAATTCTTACCAACGAAAAGTTCCGTGGTGTGCGCCTGGTTCTGACGCCTGGCAGTCTGAAGATCATGGCGGCCAACGCGGAGCAGGAAGAAGCGCAGGAAGAACTCGAGGTCGAATACACCGGCGATGCGATCGACGTCGGATTCAATGTGGGGTACCTGCTTGACGTGCTCAACAACTCATCGGCCGAATCGATCGAGTGGGGATTCAATGACGCGAATTCAAGTGCACTGTTGACCATACCCGGCAATGAACGCTTCAAGTACGTCGTAATGCCGATGCGCATCTAGCCGGTTCGCAAACGAACACACTGCACCTTGGTTTCACGTGAAACAAAACTGGAAAAAGCATGATTGAAGAGATTGGCCCGTCCTCCTACGATGAATCGAGCATTCAGCAACTTGAGGGCTTGGAAGCTGTCCGCAAGCGTCCCGGGATGTACATCGGCGATACGTCCGATGGCACCGGCTTGCACCACATGGTGTTTGAAGTCGTCGATAACGCGATCGACGAAGCACTCGCCGGGCATTGTGACGACATCGTTATCACCATTCATGCCGACAATTCGATCTCCGTGGCAGACAACGGCCGCGGGATTCCGACCGGCGTCAAGTTTGACGACAAGAACGAGCCCAAACGTTCCGCGGCTGAAATCGTCATGTGCGTGTTGCACGCCGGCGGCAAGTTCAACCAGAACTCCTACAAGGTCTCGGGTGGTTTGCATGGCGTTGGCGTCTCCTGCGTTAATGCGCTATCAAAATGGCTTCGTCTGACGATTCGGCGTGACGGCAAGAAATATCAACTCGATTTCAATCGTGGAAGTGTGGT
>JAGNOM010000134.1 GCA_017990155.1 Propionivibrio sp.
CCTGATTTCCGCAGACGATCGGCCGCGTTGGTGGATAGTCATGGCGCCGTCGCGCTCTGGAGCGTGCTCGCGTCGCACTGGCTGATTTTGATCGCCGCGACGGCGGCGGGTTTCGTCAATGCGATGGCTGGCGGCGGCACATTCTTCAGCTACCCGGCCTTTGTCGCCAGCGGCGTTCCGCCGGCCCTGGCCAGCGCATCAAATACCGTCGGCCTGTGGCCCGGAAACGCCGTCTCGGCGTTCGCCTACCGGAAGGAACTCTATGCCGTGCGCGAACGCATTCCCTTTCTCGCCGCGGTGTCGCTGACCGGGAGCGCGCTCGGCGCGACAACCCTGCTCTGGATCGGCAACGCCGGCTTCGCCCGACTGCTGCCGCCGCTGGTGCTGTTTGCGACCTTGCTGTTCACCTACGCCGAACAGGTGCGGCAGTGGGTGCTGCGACGGCCGCAACACGACGCTGTCGGCACGCGAAAACCTTACGGCCTGTGGGCGCCGACGCTCGGGCTGGGAACCGTGACCTTCTACATCGGATTCTTCGGCGGCGGCGGTAACTTGCTGCTGCTTGCGACGCTGAGCCTGATGGGCTACCAGAACGTCCAGCACAACAACGCGCTGAAAAACCTGCTCGCCGCGATCACAATCGCCAGTGCCTTTGTCGTATTTCTCGTGCAGGGCAGCATCGCCTGGCCGCAGACGCTGGCCTGCCTGCTCGGGTCGATCACCGGCGGCCTGATCGGAGCGCGCGTCGCCCGGCGCATGTCAGTCATCTGGCTGCGCCGACTGGTCATCACCGTAGGCTTCATCCTGACCGGCATCTACACCTGGCAATACTGGATCAAGCCGCTGACGTCGTAGCCCACCACTCGCTGTCGACGATTTTCGGCCGCGGTAGAATCGCCTTCCCCAACTTCCCTGCGACCCGGGACCGGAGTCTTCATGCTGAATATCGGCTGCCACCTTTCCACCGCCAACGGCTTCATGGGCATGGGCCGCGACGCGCTGTCCATCGGCGCCAACACCTTCCAGTTTTTTACGCGCAACCCGCGTGGCGGCAAGGCGAAGGATCTCGATCAGGCCGATATCGACGGCTTTCTGGCGCTGGCGGCCGAGCATCGATTCGTGCAGCTGCTGGCACACGCGCCGTACACGCTGAACCCCTGTTCGGCGGACGAGAACACGCGCCGCTTCGCGCTCGAGATGATGGTCGACGATCTGCTGCGCATGGAACGCCTGCCGGGCAACCTCTACAACTTCCACCCCGGAAGCCACGTCGGACAGGGCGAGGAAGCCGGGATCGAAATGATCGTCGCGCAGCTCAATGCGGTGCTGACGCCCGATCTGACGACGACCGTGCTGCTCGAGACGATGGCCGGCAAAGGCAGCGAAGTCGGGCGTACCTTCGAGGAGCTGCGGCGGATTCTCGACGGCGTTGCGCTGCACGAGAAGATGGGCGTCTGCCTCGACACCTGCCACCTGAACGACGCCGGTTATGACCTGGTCAACCGGCTCGACGAGGTCCTGGAGGAATTCGACCGCGTCGTCGGCCTCGACCGCCTGCGTGCGATCCACCTCAACGACAGCATGAATCCGCTCGGCGCACGCAAGGACCGCCACGAACGGATCGGCCACGGCCATCTCGGGCTGGCAGCGATCACCCGCATCATCAACCATCCGGCGCTGCGCCACCTGCCGTTCCTGCTCGAAACACCGAACGAACTGCCGGGTTACGCCGAGGAAATCGCGCTGCTGCGCGGCGTTTTTCGCGAGTAGGCGTACTCACGGCAGACGTAATCGGCGCTACCATTCGCCGCTGCTTTCTCACTATTCAGAGGCCAAGACCATGAACAAGACGTCTGTCAGCCTGATCGGCGCGCCGACCGATATCGGCGCCGGCACCCCCGGTTCGCGCATGGGGCCGGACGCCTTGCGCGTTGCCGGCATTGCCGAGGCAATCACCCAGTTCGGCATCGACGTGCGCGACTGCGGCAACGTCTCGGGCCCCGCCAATCCCAACCTTCCGGCCATCGATGGCTTTCGTCACTTGCCCGAAGTGATCGAGTGGAACCGGGCGCTGCACGACGTGATCTACGCCGAACTCAACGATGGACGATTGCCGATCCTGCTTGGCGGCGACCACTCGCTGGCGATCGGTTCGATCAGCGCCGTGGCGCGCCATTGCCGGGAGCGGAAGAGGAAACTGCGCGTCCTGTGGTTCGACGCACACGCCGACTTCAACACGGCGACGCTGACGCCGAGCGGCAACATCCACGGCATGCCGGTCGCCTGCCTGTGTGGGCACGGTCCGCAGGAACTGATCGAGCTTTCCGGCCAAATCCCCGCGCTCAACGCCAGGGATGTACGCCAGATCGGCATCCGCAGCGTCGACGAAGGCGAGAAGCGCATGGTGCACGACATGGGGATCGATGTCTTCGACATGCGCTTCATCGACGAAACGGGAATGCGCCACGCCATGGAACTGGCGCTGGCGCTGATCGGCCAGGATACGCACCTGCACGTCAGCCTCGACGTCGACTTCCTCGACCCGGACATCGCACCGGGCGTCGGCACCACCGTTCGCGGCGGACCAACCTACCGCGAAGCGCAGCTATGCATGGAAATGGTCGCCGACACCGGGCGGCTGGCTTCGCTCGACATCGTCGAACTCAACCCGGCGCTTGATGTGAGAAACCGCACGGCTGAACTCGCCGTTGACCTGATCGAAAGCCTGTTCGGCAAGAGCACGCTGATGCGCAAGCGCGCTGGCGGGTGAGCGCCAGCAACGCCATGACGCTTTGTTTTTCACCGTGTCTCTGTGGTTCAGCGGGCTTTCAGGTTAATGACATCCGCTTGTAAAGATGTGGGCTATCGGTGGTCGTACGCAATGCTTATTGCCGGCCGGTCCGGCCGGATTTCGCTGTTCGTTCCCTGCTCTCGCGTTCGCCGGCCGGCGGGCGCGCTGCGCTTTCCAGCCAGATCAGCGTGTCGATGTAGGACATGAAGGATTGCAGGTAGTCCGGCGCGATGTCGTGCATGCGTTGCAGGCTGCGCAGGACGAGGTGCTGCGAGTTCATCGGGCCGGCGTTTTTGGGGGCTTGCGCGAGGGTTTGCGTGAGTTGCTGTTCGCTGCCGAGGCGGGCCCAGGTGTCGCGGTAGCGGGCGATCGAACGGAGTTCGGTTGCTTCGGGCTGCGCGTCGGCGCGCTGATTGATGTAGGCGAGTAGTTCGGTCAGCGGGTTGTTCGCGTCGTTGTCCGGAACCACGGTGCTTGAGTCGGTCGGTTGGGCGGCCAGGTCGCGGATTGCTTCCTGGATCTTCGCTTCGAGCAATGCACGTACTGATTCGGGTTGTGCGGCGGTACGGCGGGTCAGGGCTTCGAGGTAGGCGAAACGGACCGGGTGGCGTTCGGCGGTGCCGTTGGTGCGTAGGGTTTCAATCTGTTCAGGCCACAGGGGATTGAACTCGTCACCCCGGCGAAAGCCGGGGTCCAGTCGGCCGTCGCTCTCCGACACTGGATACCGGCTTTCGCCGGTATGACGGCAACCCTCCGCCTCAGTCATTACCGGCCTTGCCATTCGTGCTGCTTTTCGGCACCGGCGCCATTTCGACGCGGCGGTTGCGGGCGCGGCCTTCGGGGTCGGCGTTGTCGGCGACGGGCTGCTGCGCGCCGAAGGCGGCGGCGAAGATGGCGGACGCTGGAACGCCTTCGTCGATCAGCGTGCGCGTGACGGTCAGCGCGCGTTGCGCGGAGAGCTCCCAGTTGTCGGCGAAGCGCCGGTTGTTGCCGCGCACCGGCATGTCGTCGGTAAAGCCGCTGACCATCAGCAGCTGTTCGCTGGCGCCGAGGTAGGCCGTGATCGGCGGCGCCAGCGTTTGCAGCAGTTGCTTGCCCTCGGGTTGCAACTGGTCGGAGTTGAGCGCGAACAGTACGTTGCCGCTGATACCGATCTTGCCGTTGTCGAGCGTGACGCGGCCGGAAGCGAGCGGCCCGGCGAGCGCCTTTTCGAGCGCTTCGCGCCGTTGTTCTTCCTGCTGGCGCTTCTGGATTTCGGTTTCGAGGCTGGTGGCGAGTTCGAGCTGTACGCCGAGTACGCCGACGAGAATGATGACGAAGGCGCCGAGCAGGCCGGACATCAGGTCGCCGAAGACTGCCCAGATCGGGGTGCCGTGTTCAACACTGGCGTCGATGTCTTCCATGCTTATGCCTCAGCCCGCGTGACGCGCTGCAGGTCGTCGACCATTTTTTTCTGCGACAGGATGCTGAGCTCGATGACCTCGCGCGCCTGGGCGACGTAGTAGGCGAGCTGCTCGTCGCTGCGCGTGAGCGACTTGGCGAGTCCGCCTTCGATGCGTTGCAGTGCGGCCATCATCTTCTCGTTCGACTCGGCGAACAGCGTGACCGCAGTCCCGAAGGCTTCGCCCAGGCTAGCCACTTCGTGTGCGCCGCCGGCGACGCTGGCGCCGATTTCGACGAGTTTGCCGGCTTCGCTTTCAACCTTGGCGGCGAACTGGCTGCCGACACGTTCGAGCAGCTCAGCGGAGGTGGCGACGAGCGCGTCGATGGCGCTGCGCTGTTCGGTCGAGGCGTGGTTGATGGCGTCGAGCAGCGCACCCAGCGTCTCCATGATGCGGCTGCGCTCTTCGAGCAGGCTGTTGTCGCGCGCCATGCTGGCCGAGAGTTCGTGGCGCAGCTGGCCGAGGACCTCGGCGGCGGCCTTGGGCGCTTCGGCGGCGGTCTGCATCAGGCGGGTGACTTCGGCAATGGTCGTTTCCGACTGGCGCTGGGTGGCGGCGACGAGCTCGTGCGCCGTGGTACCCAGTGTCAGCGTGATTTCTTCCTGCTGCGCCAGCATCTTCTCGCCTGCTTGCTGCCACTGCGCTTCGAGCTTGTCGGCCATTGCGGTCAGGGCGCCGGTGAAGCGGGCCTGGCGTTCCTGTTCGCCGGCGGCCCATTCGTTCTGCCACGCAGTCTGGGCGGAGCGCGCATCGGCGAGTAGCGCGGCGCTGCGCTCGGCAAAGGTCGCGGCGAGCGACGTTTGCGTTTGGTCGAGCGTCTGTGTGAGGCGGTCGCTGGCGTGTTCGTGTTTGGCCAGGGCGCTGGTCCAGGTCTCGGAAACCGTGTGCACGACACCGTCGAAACACCGGGCGATGCCGTCGAGCTGGTCGGCGACCTGCTGCGTTAGCGCGGCCTGCTGGGTCTGCGTCGTCAGCGCGAAGGCGGTGTGGCTGGCGTCGATGGATGTCAGCAAGGTCCGGGTGCGCTCGTCGAAGGTTTCGGCGACCTGGCTGACGGCCTGGTCGAGGCGGGCGGTAACGCCGTCGAACTGGCCGGCAAGCGCGGCGGCCAGTTGTTGCTGACTGGCGGCGGTGGTTTCAGCCAATACCGCGTTCCGTTGCACGGCGTCGGCCTGTAGCTGGGTCTGGGTGCTTTCGACCGAGGCGAGCAGTGCGGCCGAACGGTCCTCGAAGGTGTCAGCGTAGGCGTTGAGCATCGTGCTCAGTTGCTGGCGCTGTGCGTCGGTGCTCTGTGCGTGGCGGCTGAGCGCTTGCGTCCAGGTTTCGCCGACGGTGGTGACGGTTTGCGCGAACTGGCCGGCGACTCCTGCAAGCTGAGTTTCCACCGTGCCGAACAGCTTGTCGTGCAGGTTGCGCGTTTCGCTGGCAATTCCGGCCATGGTCGTCGTGACGACCGGCTGGATGGCTTCTGCCGCGACCGTTGCGCTGTCCCGAAGACTGGCCTTGAGTGACAGGTCGACCGACTGCGCGAGATCGGCGTACAAACCCTTGGCTTCTTCATGGAAACGTTGCTGGCCGGCGAGCAGCTGTTCGCCAAGCTGGCGGCTTTGCTCGGCCATCTGGTTCATCATCGTGTCGAGCCGGCCGACCAGCTCGGGCAGCGCCTGGGCCTGCGACTGGAGCGCCGTGTAGGTCTCCTGGCGCTGGTGGGCGAGCGAGAAAGCGCGCAGCACGCCGGCGATCCTGCTGTCGAGCAACTGGCCGACTTGCAGGCGCTCGCGCCGGCAGAGCGCGGAGATCAGGCCGAGCATGGCCGAGGTGGCGACGCCGGCAACCGAGGTGCCGAAGGCGACGCCGAGGCCCTTGACCGGTGCGGCCAGCGCGGAACGGATGGTGTGCAGGTCGGTGGTGCTCTCCAGCGCCAGCACGGCGCCGTTCAGGGTGACGACCATGCCGAGAAAGGTGCCGAGCATGCCGAGCAGGACCAGCAGGCCGACGAGGTAGGGCGTGACGGCGGGGCCAGGTAAAGCGACGCGCTGGCCTTCGATGCGCAGACGCACGGTGTTCTGCAGCGTAGCCGGCACCTGTTGCAGCCATTCGCGGATGTCGTCGATGTCGTCCGGAATATTGCCGAGCACCCTGGCAAGCGCCGCCGTGTGGCCGTGGAAGCGCCTCATTTCGAGCGCGCCGACCACGTAAACCGCGGCGATGATGCTGGAGACGGCAAGCGCCAGCGGACTGCCGCCGATGTAGCTGACGGCGACCCAGGTGACGGCGGCGAGGCCGAGTAGAAAAGCGATGACGCTGAGCGTGCGATTGATGTGATTCATGCGTGTTCGTTTCGTGTTGTTAGCCCGCGCCGCCGGGTTCGCCGGCCAGTGCCGCGATCAGTCCGGAGACGAGCTTCAGGCGCAGGTCCAGTTCGGCGAGCAGCAAGCGCTTGGCATCGTTGCAGAAGGCTTCCAGCCAGCTTCCCGATTGTGTCCAGGTGGCGGGATCGTCCTCGCCAAGCAGCGCCGTGCGGTGTTCGGTGTAACGCTGCTCAAAGCACTTGCTGAGCAGCATCGGGACGGTCGCCAGAAGATTGCTCTCGCGTGCGCCGAGGGATTTCTCGAAGACGGCATCGAGACCGGCCAGCTGGCGGCCGGCGGGCGATTGTACGGCGAGCGTCTTGCGGGCATGGGTGCGCAAGGCGGTGATGGCGCTGTTCATCTCGCGCTGGTGCGCTAGGTAGTAACGGTGATACGGGGTGAAATCCAGTGGAGTGTTGACATTCGCGGCACTCGCCCGAGACTGCGGAAGCGGAAACGGGATACGTGGCGCCGTCCCGCTCGGGTCGGCTTCGAAAACGCCATCGTTGGCGATGGCATCGCGCAAGGTGCGGCGCACGCGCTGCAGCTGGTCCGGCAGATCGGCTTTGGACGAAAGGGCGGACGAAAGTACGGACGTGCGCTTACCGGCCTCGGAGCCGAGGACGGAAAACAGCGTCATCGCATCCGATAGATCCAGCCAGCGCCCGAGCCGTTCGCCGAAGTCATATTTCGGATCGGCGATCTGCGGGTGCGTTTCGGACAGGAGGCGGATGAGAGCGGAGCGGTTGAACGTGGTGCGTTGCAAGTCGGTGCGGCAGGCGGATCGGGCGTCGTAACGTCACTATCCGCCGCAAGGAACTTCAGTCGCCGCTGGGCGGGTTTTCAAGGCGGGTGACGCGGTCTTCGAGAGCCTTGAGTTTCTCGCGCGTGCGCAATAGCACCTGCGCCTGAATGTCGAATTCCTCGCGCGTGACGAGGTCCATTTTGGCGAAGAAACCGGAGAGCAGCGCGCG
>JAGNOM010000135.1 GCA_017990155.1 Propionivibrio sp.
TCATCACTGTGAGTCTGGAGACGATGAAGATCGTGAATAGCCTGCCGGGGCTCGGGGAATTGAACTGATGAGCTTGATCGCTACGAGTATTCCACTGAGACGCTCGGCCTTCCATCAGTACAGACCTTTGTCCTAGTCCGAGCAGAGAGAACCGCGGTCATTCGAATCGAAATTCCCCCTATCGATGTGCCGGAACTTGAAGAGGCGGCATCACAACGAACAAGATGAACCTTCACCTATGACGCGGTCCGACCTCATTGATGCCCTTGCCTCTCGCTTTCCACACCTGGTCACGAAAGACGCTGAAGTCTCGGTAAAGTTGATCCTCGGCGCGATGCGGCAGTCGCTTGCGAATGGAGGTCGAGTTGAAATCCGGGGCTTTGGCAGCTTCGGCGTGATCTACCGGCCGTCACGTACAGGGCGGAATCCGAAGAGCGGTGAGAAGGTGGATGTTCCTGCCAAGTGCGTACCCCATTTCAAGGCTGGCAAGGAATTACGCAAACGTGTCGAGACGTTGACGACAGGGCAATAGGCGAGGCCATTTGACCAAATTCAGGCTTATGGGATGCAATGCGAGCACAGGCTAGTGCTACTTAGGATCTGCTAGATGCCAACTGTCGGAATGTTGCCAAGATGTCCGTAGGACTGGCTGTTAGCGGCTTGGCACGAGTGGCATACCAAAAGGCATACTGACTGTCTTTAAAAACAAAAAAGCCCTTGATAATCAAGGGCTTCATTGCTATTGCTGGCGGAGACGGAGGGATTCGAACCCTCGATTCAGGTTTGTGCCCGAATGCTCCCTTAGCAGGGGAGTGCCTTCGACCTCTCGGCCACGTCTCCGGAAGAAGGGCGCGATAATAGCCTTTTCAGGTCGCCCGGTCAAACCGAAAAACCAACTTACTCGGCCTTATCGAGGCCGAAGGCCTTGTGCAACACACGAACGGCCAGCTCGAGGTATTTCTCCTCGATGACGACCGAAATCTTGATTTCCGACGTTGAGATCATCTGGATATTGATTCCTTCGGAACCCAGCGCAGCGAACATCTTGCTGGCGACGCCCGGGTGCGAACGCATGCCTACGCCGACGGCGGAAACCTTGCAGGTCTTGGTATCACCCACCACGCCACGGGCACCCAGCTTCTCGGCAATCTCCTTAAGCATGTCATGCGCTTTGGCGTAGTCGCCACGATTCACGGTAAACGAAAAATCCGTAGTGCCGTCATGCGAGACATTCTGGATGATCATGTCAACATCCAGATTGGCTTCGGCGATCGGTCCGAGAATCTTGTAGGCGATGCCGGGGACATCCGGCGCACCGAGCACCGTGAGCTTGGCTTCGTCACGATTGAATGCGATTCCGGAGATGATCGGTTGTTCCATTTGCTTGTCTTCCTCAACAGTAATCAGGGTACCCTCACCTTCGTCCTCGAAGCTTGAAAGCACACGCAATTTGACTTTGTATTTGCCGGCGAACTCGACCGAGCGGATCTGAAGGACCTTTGAACCCAAGCTCGCCATCTCCAGCATTTCTTCGAAGGTGATGGTATCGAGCTTGCGCGCCTCAGGCACCACGCGCGGATCGGTCGTGTAGACGCCATCAACATCGGTATAGATCTGGCATTCATCGGCATTCAGCGCTGCGGCCAACGCGACCGCTGAGGTATCAGAACCGCCACGGCCCAGCGTCGTGATATTGCCTTCTTCGTCAGCACCCTGGAAACCTGCAACGACGACAACATTGCCGTCAGCGAGATCCTTGCGAATGCGCTCGTCGTCAATCTGGAGGATACGGGCCTTGGTGAAGGTACTGTCGGTCAGCACACGAACCTGAGGACCGGTATAGCTCTTGGCCTTGAGCCCCTCTTCGTGCATGGCCATGGCCAGCAGTCCGATGGTGACCTGTTCGCCCGTGGAGGCAATGACGTCGAGTTCGCGCGGAGCCGGCGTCGACGATATTTCCTTGGCCAAAGCGATCAGCCGGTTAGTCTCCCCGGACATCGCCGAGGGCACCACAATGATGTCATGCCCCTGTGCTTTCCAGCGGGCCACCCGTTTGGCAACGTTCTTGATGCGTTCGGTGTTTGCCACCGAAGTGCCGCCAAATTTCTGAACTATCAGCGCCATTCACAATCCAATTTATTGGTCACGAAAGGCATAGATTTTACCCTATAGTCGATTTGAAACGTAAGGCAATTTTGCCTTTTGCGACCCTAACCGAGAGTTAGTCAAATGGTCTTTTGCCATGTCACTTGCAAATTTTTATGAGCTTGTTCTATACTGCAGTCGCTATTACGAAAGTTATAGGCATAAGGTCATTGCGAGGCGCTAAACAGCCTCGACTCTCCAAAGACAGGCTAGCCGACTGAAAGGATCAATATGAACAGTTCAAAAACCACCGACAAGCACGAACCCCGTGAAATCCGTCGCAAACTTGGTCTGAATCAGCAGCAGTTCTGGTCGAAGATCGGCGTCACGCAAAGCGGTGGATCGCGCTACGAGAGCGGTCGCAACATGCCGCGGCCTGTGCGCGAATTGCTGAGACTGGTGCATGTCGAGCAAATTGACATTCAAAAGGTCAAGCGCGAAGACATGGACGTAATCGACTACCTGAAGAGCGAGGATCCAGAACTCTTCAAGTCACTCAAGAAGTCGGCCAAGGCAAAAAAGAAGGCCGCGTAACTTCGCCAAGCTCAGTGATCGGTGGCGCTCAGGCGTTGGCAACAGCACCGAAGGACGCGATGCAGACAGGAAACCGATCGAACTGATCACGTGCGACACGTAAAAGCCTGCCGGCTTCTGGTTGCACACAAGGGCGTGCCAAACCGTAAAAAGGGGCACGCCCTTTGTTTTTCCGCTGACCGATGCAAGTGATTCAATCGCGGCATCCCGACTGATCAACGGAACCTGCCTCTCGGTCAACGACGAAGCAGCGCGTCTGAATCCACTATAATTTCTCACCACCGTCCGATAGAGATTCCCATGCAAGTCACCCGCCGCCTCGAATTTGACGCAGGCCATCGAATCCCCGACCACCGGAGCCAATGCCGCCATCTGCACGGTCATCGCTATGCAATCGAGATCACCCTCGCCGGCGACATCATTCTTCAATCCGGCGACCCGGCGAATGGCATGGTGATGGACTTCTCGGAGATCAAGTCGCTGGCAAATGAACACTTGGTTGACGTCTGGGATCATTCCTTTCTTGTTTTTTCTGGCGACACCGCGGTTGTGGAGTTCCTGAACAGCCTTCCAAACCACAAAACCGTCGTCCTCCCATGCATTCCAACTGCGGAAAATCTTGCTGAAGAAGCGTTCCGGATTCTTGATCGTGCCTATCAGGACACCTACGGCAACAATCTTCGACTCGAGCGCGTCCGCTTGTACGAAACGCCAAACTGCTGGGTCGACGCGATTCGCAAGTAATCCGAGCACGCAGCGCTTGAGCGCCATAACCAGCGCGTACCAGGAAGAGGCTGGCGCGTCGCGATAAAAACGGTCCTCCGTCGCCATTCAGAAGCCCATCACGCCAACCCTAAATACGATTGGGTTTGATTTCTGCGCAAACACTGGCAATAATAGTTCGTTCCGCAAACCAACTAATTACTCCCAGACAGCCACGTTATGACAATTACCGGCGATCAGGCCTTGATGCGCGAGATCAACCGCATGGCGCTGGTTCGTGCTATCCAACGTATTCCCGGTCAATCCAGGGCCGAATTAGCCAAAGAAACGGGACTGACCAAGTCAACGGTCAGCTTGCTGGTACAGGATCTGATCGATGCCGGATGGCTGGTTGAATCCGATATTCAGACGACCGGAGCGATCGGTCGCCGCCCGACGCCGATTTTCCTCGACGGCGTTCGCCTGGCCATGATTGGCGCTGAAATCAGCGTCGAAAGCCAGAGCATTAGCGCGCTCACGGTCTCGCTCACCGGCGATGTCATCAATGGTGCTGAAGAACCACTTCCGAGCACCCAGCCGGCGGATGTCATACAGCGACTCGCCCATTTGATTGCCACACTGGTCGAGCAGTCCGCACACGATGGTCGAGAACTGCTCGGAATCGGCATCGGCGTCCCCGGGGCCGTTCTCGATCAGCAAGGGATGGTTAAGCTGGCGCCAAATTTCGCATGGCGCGACGTTGCCCTGCTGGGCACGCTTTCGCATGAACTTGAATTGCTGGGCGTGACCGGTCTGCGCATTCAGGTTCAGAACGACTACGACGTCGCCGCACTCAGCGAATACGAGTTTGGCTCGCCCCCCCAACCCGACCCACTGATCTATCTGGGATTGGGCGTCGGCGTAGGCGCAGGCATCATCGTTCGCGATCGGCTATTTCTTGGAGCCGAGGGCTTTGCCGGAGAGGTCGGCCACTCCATTCTGCAACTCGAAGGACCGGTATGTTCTTGCGGACGCAAGGGTTGCGCCGAAACCTTCATTGGCCTGCGTGCCGTCAGCACCCAGATCATCGGCCATGCCGGTGACCTCATCCCCATCGACACCATACGGCACTTGCTCGACCGAAGTGACGAAGCCACACTACTTGCCGTCCGACGCGCCGGGCACTACCTTGGCGTCCTAATCCAGAACCTGTGGACCTACTTCAACCCGGGACGAATCGTGCTTGGAGGTCCGTCCTGCGAATTGGGGGCGCCATTTCTCGATGCCGCCCAAGCCTGCCTGGAGCGCTACTCGCAAGACTGCGGCTTGCCGTTACCGGAGATACAGCTTTCACGCTTTGGCTCACGCTCTGTAGCGGTCGGCGCTGCTGCGCTCGTCAAGCACGCCCTGCTCCGGCCGCTTGACCTTCGCTTCAGGATCCAAGGCGACTGAAGAAGCATATATAAACTATAAATCAATAAGTTAGCAGAGAAGAATCGAACGCTCATCGCCGATTTTCTGAATAATTCAAAAAAATTCAATTTTGGTATTGCTTTAGTGCGACCATTAAACTAATGTACCGACATTCGCCAAGCACTCGTTGCTAGCGAAGAACGACCGAAGAAGAAAACTCGTGAATAACTCACGAACCGACACCAGACAGTTATCGGATGCCGGGCATTGCAGGAGGTGGACAAATGTACTTGGGGATCGATCTTGGCTCTTTCTGGGCCATGCAATCATCGCAATTTGACGACCAGACGTCTTTTTCGGAAAAGGACGCAACAGTCGCGTTTTATGCAACGCCTACAGCACGTCCCAACCGCCTCCCATCACAAGAACACAAAGGAACCAAGCGCCTTTCGAAACGGTGACTCGTTTTGACTCGCCTAAGGGTACGAGACCGCAAGACTGCGGGTTTTTTTAGTAAGCACTGCGGCGCAGAAAGAGTTCCTGGATGGATTTTCTGCCCACAAGACTGAGAAGTATTTTTTTTGTTGCCGGCCGTTTCAGTCAACCTTCAGGGCCTCCTGCCGCGTTGACTCCCTGCAGCCGGCACAAAATGAATGGGGCAGAGAAGTCGGTTGTTAGCGCCCAACGTAGTGAGTGATTGTTTCGGTTGGAATGTTGGAATGTTGGAACGCGCCCGGAAACGGGTGAGCTTGTTAAATGTGGTTTGTTGCAAGATAAGTCACTGCAGCATGCAGATGGCCTAGTTGGAAGGTTCAGCCTTCCGGTATTTAAATCAAAGGAGACCCAGATGAGCCGTTTTACAGTTCGCCGTACCCTTTTGGCAGTACTTGCCGCATCCGCTGCTTGCGTGTCCCTGCCCGCTTTTGCCTCCAAGGAAAAGCCCGTTATCGGTTTCTCGATTGACGACTTGCGCGTTGAGCGCTGGGCACGTGACCGCGATTATTTCATCGCAGCCGCCAAGGGCCTCGGCGCAGAAGTCAGCGTTCAATCGGCTGATGGCGACAGCGCCAAGCAAGTCGCTCAGATCGAAAACCTGATCTCCAAGAAGGTTGACGTTCTCGTGATCGTTCCAAAGGATCAATCGACCCTGACCAACGTTCTGAAGGAAGCCAAGAAAGCCGGTATCAAGGTTGTTTCGTATGACCGCCTGATCAAGAGCCCGGACGTTGATGTCTACATCTCGTTCGACAACTACCGCGTTGGCCAGATGCAAGGCGCTGCGCTGATGAAGGCTCTGCCAAAGGGCAGCATCTACGTCATGAGCGGCGACCCTGGCGACAACAACGCCAAGCTGTTCAAGGCTGGCGCGCTCTCCGAGATCGACCCGTTCGTCAAGAAGGGCGACATCAAGATCCTGGGCGAGCAAGCAGTCAAGGATTGGCTGCCGGCTAATGCATTGTCCATCGCCGAAAACGTGCTGACGCAGTTCAACAACAAGATCGACGGCTTCCTCGGGCCCAACGACGGCACTGCTGGCGGCATCATCCAGGCTCTGGCTGGCCAAAAGCTGGCTGGCAAAGTTCCGGTCACCGGCCAGGACGCCGAGCTTGCTGCTGTCAAGCGCATCATCGCTGGCACGCAGACAATGACGGTCTACAAGTCGCTCAACCTGATCGCGACCGAAGCGGCCAAGTTGTCGGTTGCTCTGGTCAAGGGCGACGCGATCACGTACAAGTCGGAAAAGGCTGAAGGCGGCGTCAACCAGATCCTGCTTGATCCGATCGTCATCACCAAGGACAACGTCGACTTCCTGGTCAAGGATGGCTTCTACACCAAGGCGCAACTCGGTATCTAATACTGGTTAGAATAGTTAGTCGTTGTGTTTTGCAGGCAGACTGCCCCGGCAGTCTGCCTGTTTCTACCGAAGCAGGCGTTCTTCCTGCTTTGTCGCTGCAAACAAATCTTTTATAGCGGGGAATCATGTCCGAATATCTTTTGGATATGCGAGGGATCGTCAAGGACTTCAATGGCGTGAAAGCGCTGGACGGGATCGATCTCAAGGTACGCGCAGGCGAAATCGTGGGCTTGTGCGGCGAGAACGGCGCAGGCAAATCGACGCTGATGAAAGTCCTGTCGGCCGTGTATCCGTACGGCACCTGGGAAGGTCAGATCTTCTGGGAAGGCAAGGAACTCAAGGCCGAAACCATTCGCCAGACGGAAGAGGCCGGCATCGTCATCATCCACCAGGAACTGATGCTCGTCCCCCAGCTCTCCGTCGCCGAGAACATCTTCATGGGCAACGAGATCAAGCTGCCCGGCGGACTCATGAACTACTCGGCGATGTACCGGCGCTCCGAAGAGTTGATGGCCGAACTCAAGATGCCCGACGTCAACGTCGCCCTGCCCGTTTACCACTACGGTGGCGGTCACCAGCAGTTGATCGAGATCGCCAAGGCGATCAACAAAAAGGCCAAACTCCTGATTCTCGATGAACCGACGTCGTCATTGACCAAGTCCGAGACCGCCATTCTGCTCGACATCATCCGCGACCTGAAACGCAAAGGCGTGGCCTGCGTGATGATCTCACACAAACTCGACGAAGTCGCCGCCGTCTGCGACACCGTCAGCGTCATCCGTGACGGCACGCACGTCGGTACCCGTCCGATGAGCGAGCTCGACACCAACGAGATCATCACCATGATGGTCGGCCGCGAAATCAAGAACCTGTTCCCGC
>JAGNOM010000136.1 GCA_017990155.1 Propionivibrio sp.
TGGCTGTTCTGGTGCGGCTTCAATTTGCTTATCCTCTTCCTCTATCCAACATGGATCGCGCCCTTGTTCAACAAGTTCACGCCGCTTGACGATGCCCCGCTCAAAGCACGTATCGAAGCCCTGCTCGAACGCTGCGGTTTCGCCAGCTCCGGCCTCTTCGTCATGGACGGATCGAAGCGTTCGAACCATGGCAACGCCTACTTCACGGGATTCGGAAAAACCAAGCGAATCGTTTTCTTCGACACCCTGCTTGGGCGCTTGCAGCCCACAGAAGTGGAAGCAGTCCTCGCGCACGAACTGGGCCACTTCAAGCATCGCCACGTTCTCAAGCGCATCGCCCTGCTCTTCTCCATGTCGCTTGTTTTCCTCGCCGTGCTCGGCCAACTGATCGATGCGCCCTGGTTTTACCAGGGGCTGGGTGTGCAAGCGCAGAACACCGCCATGGCGCTGCTTCTCTTCTTTTTCGTCGTGCCGGTCTTCACCTTCCTGCTGACACCGCTCATGAGCCTGCTGTCGCGCCGGCACGAGTTCGAGGCCGATCGATACGCCGGAAAACACGCTTCTGCCGACGCGCTGATCAAGGCGCTCGTCAAGCTCTACGAAGAGAACGCCTCGACCCTGACGCCGGACCCGCTACACTCGCTCTTCTACGACTCACATCCACCGGCCGCGTTGCGCATTTCGCGATTGGCGCAACAGGCGTCATCAACTTGAACATCAAAGGCACCATCGTCGCGGCCCACGGACGGCAGTACCGGGTCGAACTGGCCGACGGAGAAACGCTGCTGTGTTTCCCGCGCGGGAAGAAGAGCGAGGCAGCATGTGGCGACCAGGTCACCGTGCAGCGCAGCGGCGACCAGGGCGTCATCGACACGATCGAGCCGCGACGGTCTCTGCTTTATCGCTCGAATGCCTTCAAGGAAAAACTGATCGCAGCCAACGTCACGCAGATCATCATCGTGGTCGCCACCGAGCCTTCATTTTCCGATGAACTGATTACGCGCTGCATCTCAGCGGCTGAAAGCCAGGAGATGCAAGCACTAATCGTGTTGAACAAGATCGACTTGGCCGATCGCGTTCCTGCAGCCAGAGAGACGCTCGCGCCCTTCGCGAAGCTCGGCTACCGCGTGCTGGAGCTTTCGGCACTCACCAGCGGCGAAGCATTGCGCGCGCTCCTGTCGCACCACACCAGCGTTCTCGTCGGCCAGTCCGGGATGGGGAAATCGACACTGACGAACGCCCTGATTCCTGAAGCCAACGCGCCGACACGCGAGATTTCCGAGTCGCTCGATTCAGGAAAGCACACCACAACGCACGCCACGCTCTACCGCCTTGACGCCGATTCCGCGTTGATCGACTCCCCCGGACTGCAAGAGTTTGGACTTGGACATCTTTCCGCCGGTGAAATCGAGCACACCTTTCTTGAACTGCGCCCCTTACTCGGGCAATGCCGGTTCCGCAATTGCCGCCATGACCGCGAGCCCGACTGTGCCGTGCGGGAAGCGGTCCGCACCGGACAAATGGATCCGCGCCGCTTTGCAGTCTTCCGTACACTCTGCGCCGAAATCGGCTGAAACCAGGAGAAGTGACACATGGACGATATCGTCATCTATCGCAAGCACGGAAAAACCCTTGCCGAGGCACGCAAATCGGCCGAACGCATGGCGGCGGAACTGAACGAGGAATTCGAACTGAACTGCGCCTGGCAGGGGAATGTCCTCACCTTTGAACGTCTGGGCGTGTCCGGAAAGCTCGAACTGGACGACCAGGAAGTCGGCGTGATCGTCAATCTCAGTTTCTTGCTGACCGCGCTCAAGCCGACCATTGAACGGGAAGTGCACAGGTTTTTCGACGAGAACTTCGCGACCTGAGCGCCTGCCGGCCGCCAACCCGCCGAGCACCTTGACCGGGTATAGCTCAGCAGCATTTTCAGCGCGGCCGTGCGGTGCTATTCTCGCCAATCGGAACGGACCAACGTCGATCGGGCAGGTTCATGGAAATCAAACCCAAGCGAAGAACGCCAGAGCGAATCCTTGAGGCCAGCCTGCGCCTGTTCAACGATTTCGGCGAACCCAACGTCACGACCACCGTCATCGCCGACGACCTGAATATCAGCCCGGGCAATCTCTACTACCACTTTCACAACAAGGACGAGATTGTCGAAGCCATTTTCGCCGCGTTCGAGCGGGAGATTGAAGGCATCCTCGCCGTCCCGTCCAATCGCCAGGCGAACGTCGAAGACATCTGGCTGTTTTTGCACCTGCTGTTCGAGCAGATCTGGAAGTACCGTTTCTTCTACCGCGATCTCAACGATCTGTTGACCCGCAACCGGACGCTCGAGATTCATTTCAAGAAGATCCTGGCGCACAAGATCGGAACGGCAACGCAACTCTGCGAAAGCCTGGTCGCCGCCGGGTCGATGCGCGCGTCAGCCGCAGAATTGCGTGCTGTAAGTACCAACATGGCCGTCATCGCCACTTACTGGCTCTCGTTCGAGTACGCCCGCGACCCTCGCGGCACCACGGAGAGTGAACGGATCGGACGCGGCGTCTATCAGGTCATGGCCATGATTTCTCCGTTCCTGATCGATGAAGCCCGGACATTGCTGGAGCGACTTTCCGTCGCGTATCTGAAGCCTTAACCGCAATTAACCACCACGGTGCAAGCAGGAGAATTGACATGGCATGGATCAAGTTCCCTCACCCAGATAAATCGTTCTCTTACCCGGGCGCCGCGCTCAAAAAGAACTGGGCGCGCCTCCACGCCGGAGACTGCGAGCCGTTCCCCGACGACAGCAAGGTGCAAGACGCATGGCGGAGCTACCACGCGGGAGATTTCGGCAGCGCGGTCGAACTGGGCCTCGCCTGCGGCCTTCCGGGGTACGCCGTCGCCAACAAGGCGGCTACGGTTTACGCGAGCTATCTTGAACCGGATCAGGAGCGCAAACTCAAGCTGCTCATCGACGCCGCCCAACGTTGCGAGGAACAGCAAAAGACCCTACCGGCCTATGCCAACGCCTGGTATCTCCACGCTTTCGCGCTGGGGCGCTACAGCCAGTGCATCTCCGTGGTCAAGGCGCTCGCCGAAGGCCTCGGCGGGAAGATCAAGCACAGCCTGACGCAGGCCATCGCGCTTGAACCCCAACACGCCGACGCGCACATTGCGCTGGGGGCTTATCACGCCGAAGTCATCGACAAGGTTGGATCGCTGGTTGGCGGCTTGACTTACGGCGCGAAGAAGAACCTCGGTGTCGAGCATTTCGAAACAGCGCTCAAGCTCAATCCGGACTCGGCCATCGCACGAATCGAATTTGCCAACGGACTCGCCATGATGTTCGGCTCCAGCCGGATCAAGGACGCGGAACGCTATTATCGGGAAGCCGCCAACTGCAAACCCGCCGACGCGATGGAATGGCTCGACGTCGAGAGCGCGAAGTCAGAACTGGACGGCTGAGCGTCACACAACGTCGGTTCCGGTTGACACCGGTTGGTTACCGCGCGCTTGGCTTACGGGGGATCAATCAGGCTCACGCACCGCTTCAAGATGGCGGCCTGCTCGTCGGGCGACTTACCGATCAGGTCGCAATTTCGCACCTCGGGTTTCTTCGGCGCCGATTCCGCCTTTTTTGGCACCTGAGCCTCCGGCGACTTTCCCTCCCCTTTCGTCGCCGACCCCACCGCCGCGCCAGCGGCCGGTTCGGAACTCTTCTCCCCCGTGACCGCCGATTTCCCGGTCGACTCCTCGGGGCCCGCGTGCTCGGACACGGACGCCATCAGCACATTGATCTGTCCGGTAAGCGTCTCGATTTGATGTTTCATGTCCTTGAGCGCCGTTTCGAGCGCGAGACCGTTGTCTTTGGGTTCGTTCATTTCCTTGATGGCCGCTATTTCCTTCTTCATGGCCAACAGTTCGGCACGCGACGCTTTAGCGCTCTGATAAAACATACCCGCGCCGATCGCCCCCGCGATCACGACCATGGCGAGTACCACCGACAAGGCGAGCACCGGCAGCATTCCACTCCGGCCCTTGGGCGCCTCCTCGACGATTTGCGCCTCATTGTTTTCGCTGGTCATGGTGACTCCTCCGAATTCCGCGCGCGTAGCGATTCCGTGGTCAAAGACTCACTCATCCAGCGCGCTTTCGACCGCGTCCGGATCACGAAGACGAGACCACGGCTCCATCAAGACGAGCAAGAGCAGTTTCTCAAACTCGGCTGAAAATCGATCGACAATCCGTTCCGGATCGTCAACCAGCCCCTTGTCTGTAATCAGACCAAACTGAACCTTTCCGTCGTAGGAAAGAATACTGACGCCGATTCCGATATTGCTCGTCTGAGGAACCCAGAACATCTGCTGTTTGAGCTTCACACCAGCAAGGTAGCGCGGCAATTGCGGACCAGGCACGTTGGTCATCACCGCCGTTGCCTTGCTCGCAACGAGGTCGAGCACCTGTTGCTGCAAGAACTTCGGCGCCATCCCGACGAGACCGAGAAGCCCGTAAGTCACCTGTGCCTGGTAGGAACTCTTCAAAGCCTCCATCCGAGCCTTGGTCGTATAGAGGCGCGCGAGCGGATTCTCGATGCCGACGGGCAATTCGAGGGCCACCAGCCCAAAGTGATTCCCCAGGTCGCCCTTGCGGTCGGCGGATCGCAAATTCACCGGCACCATGGCGCGAAGGTCGACATCCGTCGTTGAATCGCCTTTGTCCTGCAGGTAACCCCGCAATGCGCCTGCGACCGATGACAGCAACAAATCATTGACCGAACAGCCGAGGACTTTGCCAATGGCCTTGACCTCGGGTAAAGGAATCGGATCGGACCAGGCCACGCGTTTGACCGTACCCGGCTTGCCCTTGAGTCGCGTGTGGCTGTCGCTCGGCATCAACGCCAACTTGCCAACTTCATTCGCGATCGCTCCCGCCACGCTCGCGTAATCAAGGAGCGTTCCCGGATCGTTGCGCAGACCTTGATAGTGCCCCCAAAGCGTCCCACCGAGCCGGATCGAGGCCAGCGCGAGATCGGTAATCGGCTCGGCGATAATCGACCAGAAGAGATCACCATCGTCGGCGTCCTTATCCTCGCCCTCGGCCTTTCGTGACGGGCGTTTCGGGGGGCCAGCTTCCCGCCCTCCGGTTTCCGGCGCATCGGGGGCATCATCCGTCAGTGAATGCAGCACTCCGATCAGCGCAATGCCGTCAGCAATCGCGTGATGAACGCGGACGACGACCGCCGAATCGCCATCAGCCGTCTCGACCAACTGGTATTCCCAACGCGGACGCGCCGGATTCAGTGGCTCGCTGGCCATTTCCGCAACGAACTTCTGCAACTCGCGCTTGCCACCCGGCGCAGGCAACACCGTACGGCGGACGTGCGAATCGAGATCGAAGTCGTCGTCATCGACCCACCATGCGCCGTCGGAATCGAGCTCGGCGATCTGGCGGAATCGGTGGTAGCGCAACAAGCGCTTGGCGATGGTGCGCTTGAAGCGCTCCGGATCCAATCGCCCATCAAACACCATCACCCCAATGATCTGCATCAGATTGGCCGGACGGTCCATCCGAAGCCATGCCGTATCAATACTGGCCATACGCTCACGCACGCGTTCACGGGAAGACATTGCCTGCTCTCCGGGTTTGACGACAGGATCACATCATAACAATCTCTGTCGCCGGACCGCTACCGCTTACCCTCGTCACCACACAAAGCCGTGCGTCAGGAAGTCTGCGTCTCGAGCCAGTTTGATAGATCGCTCAGCGATGAATCCAGCGATGCAATGGTCGAAGCGAGATGGGAGCGACGCTTCGCAGGCAAGAGCGAACGGCTACGATCCCGGAGCACCGGGACGTTCAGGTGAATGCCATGGCGCTCGAAGATCGGGCCGAGGAGGTGACGGCGCCGATACAGGTCACACCGCGTGGCCTGATAGGCATGCTCGCACAAGCGACTGCGACTGCTATAGCTGAAGACATTCGTGAAGAACATCTCTTCATCATCCGGCTTCGGCTCGAACAGGACGACGTCGGAATTCTTGTATTCGAGGTCGTAGCGCGCCATTCCGGTGCGCATGCGCGAATGGATGATGGCACGGAAGGTTTGCGACAACACCACCGGCAAACCACCATCGACCAAATGCTCGAGGGCAAGCGAGCGCACATCGGGACGCGAATGCCGGGCCGCCATCACTGAGTCGAAGGGAACCAGCGGATTGATGCAGATCACGAGATCAGCGCCTTCGCGTAGCGCGACCGAAGCGTGGAGTGTTTTGATGAGCGCGCCATCGACGAAGTGCCGTCCGCCGATATTCACCGGGGGGAAAAGACCGGGCAGCGCTGCGCTCGCCTGCACGGCCAGGGAGATCGGGATGTCGTCGTAGCCATTGCCGCCAAAAGCGACCGATTCTCCCGAATCGAGATCGGTCGCCACGAGAAACAGCTTGTGCTTCAACTCGCGGAAATCATTGGTCCGTCCGTTCGCCGAAAACATTCGCCGGAGCAGCTCATCGACGCCGGCATTGTCAAATATTCCAGACGGAAGGGCATAGCTCAGGCGCTGCAACGACTCGAACAGCCCCATATGCAAGGGATCGGAAAAATAGTTCCTGAAAGAGGCGAACAGCAGGGGCGGTACGGATAAGGCACGCTTCAGATATTCGCCAAAAGCAGGGCGCAACAGCAATTCGGGGTCGAACATCTCGTCGGTATCGTTTTCGACCAACATGCGCGCCAGGGATTTTGGATGCATGCCGTTGGCGACAGCAGCAGCAACGAAACCGCCCGAACTGACTCCAACAAAGAAATCAAATCCGTTGAAATCGAGCCCATCCAGGGCCTCGGAAAGCGCCGCCATGGCGCCGACTTCGTAGATACCGCCGACCGGCCCACCCCCTGCAAGCGCCAATCCGACTTTTGATCGCACAACAGGAGCGGCCATCATTCATCTCCGACCAAACGCGTGGAGCAGCCACATGGACTCAAGAACCGCTCAGCACCGCGCATCTGCTCCTTCAATAGCGAAAAAAGCAATACACCCGGTGCTGTCGCGGGAAAACAACGAACCCGAAATTACGGATTCGTACTCGCGATGTTCTTCAACACATCGGCCGGCGTCACCGCAGGAACAATCTTCGGCGCGGCGGCCGGCTTGGCAACCGTTTTCCTGACCGCTGGCTTCTTGACCACCGCCGGCTTCACGGCGACCTTTTCAACCGGTTTTGCGGCCGGCTTTGCTGCGGGTTTCGCAGCAGCCTTCGGCGCGGCCTTGGCTTCAGTCAGCCCCTGGACCACTGCCGTCAGCTCGACAACCCGCTTCGACAGCTTGTCGATGTCTTTCTTGCTCGGAACACCGAGACTTCCAAGAGCGCGTGCAACGCGATCCTCGAAAACCTGTTCCAGACGGTCCCACGTTCCCGCCGCTTTACCGGCAACGACGGCGATCTTCTCATCGGTCAACTTGCGCGTCCGCGCCTGAATGGTCTCACCTTCCTTGACAAGTGCTTCAAAGACTTTCCCGCC
>JAGNOM010000137.1 GCA_017990155.1 Propionivibrio sp.
ACAGTAATCGAAGAAAACCCCTGATGGTGCATGAGTTCACGCAGGATCAGCAGCGTGGCGCCAAATTCAGAACTCTCTGGAAGACCTTCGCTCGAAGCAGGCCGTTCTTGCACGACGTACACGAGTCGGTCGAAGGTTGTTTCAACTTCCGCAATACCCAAATGCATCACCGGTTGATTCGCAAGCCCGGCCATCAGGGCAATGTCGCGAATCGCAGCATCCGTCGTGAACAGGTTTGAACCCGCCAGGAGCGCCGCCGGAGCCTGCGCAATCGCATCCTCAACGCTCATGATGGCGTGTTCCATTTCACCGGGCGTCGGTGGACGGTGCTTGAAGTGGTCAGTCGCGGTTCTCTGCGAACCGATAGCGAGCGAAACGGTCGTCTCAACCGTCGTGCCCTTTCCATAAACAAGGTGGGTTTGCATTGGGCCGATACATATCACCGTGATCGGCGTTCCCTCGGGGTGGCTGCGTCGGAGCGACGAATAGGCAAGATGAGCTTGCTCGATCCAGGGATCATTCATGCGCCAGCCACTCCAGGAAGTCGGCTTGCATCGCCGGACTGATTTCGTGGCCGATGGGATAGTGACGGGTGACGTGCTCGACCCCCAGATCAGTAAGCCATTGATCCGCACGCTGTGACCATATGACGGGCAATGTGCGGTCGTACTCACCATGGCCGACAAACGCGCGCAGGTGCGCAAGTCGTCCCCGGTTTGCGAGATGGGGTTCCAGCTCGGGCAGGATACGTCCGGAGAGAACTGCAAAGCCCTCGACGCGTTCCGGCGCACTCAAAGCGACGCTGGCGCTCATGATTCCACCCTGACTGAAGCCGGCGATCACCGTGTTCTCCGGTTGAATGCCATACGCCAGTTGCACTTGCTCAACGAAATGGATCATCCGGCGGCGGCTGTCCTCCGCCTCTGCTTCGACGATGCTCGGGCCATTGGCGGTGAAAGCGACTCGAAACCACGCGAATTGGTTTGCGGAAATGGACAATGGACCGCGAGGGAATACCACGAGCGTGTCCTGATCGATCCTGGTCGCGAGGTCGACCAGATTCAGCTCGTTACCGCCAACGCCGTGCAGCAATATGACGCATTTTCTGGCCTTGGCCGGTACCGGTTGGCGGAGTCGAAATGAAAACTCAAACGTATCGCCTTGCACCAACGGGCTTGGTGAGTTGCTCACGGTATTCATGTGTGTTTTTCCGAGATTTGTTCCGTTGTCTGGACGTATTCAGCGCTCAGTTCAAGCAATAGCGGCTGTCTGCTGTGCACGGAACTTACTTTAATTGTTGCCCCTTATGAGATAAACGTGGATGCGGTTGATTGTGTATTCCACGAAAAGGGATAATCGAAGTCGCTTTTAGGCGAGGGAATGCCGGTCGTCCTTAGCCGCCGCTTGCCCGCTGTTGCCATGCCCAAACACATCCACGGCAAAGTCGATGAAGCTCCGCAACTTCGGCGTCAGCCGCCGATCCGGCGCGTACAGAATATGCATTGGCCGGGTCGGGATGCGGTACTCCGGTAAAACAACCACCAGACGCCCGGATTCCAACTCTGAGCGCACCAGTTCGGCGGGCTGCAGCATCACGCCCAGGCCGGCAACCGCCGCCGGAAGTAACGCCTCCCCGTTGTCCACCCTGAATCGTCCAGAAATCGGCACCGAAACCCGTCCCTCAGGCCCCTCGAACGTCCAGTGAGTCCGTAACGCTGTATGTGAGAAACCAAGGCATTCATGTTGCTGCAGATCCATCGGCGATTTGATGGGCGGCTGCGAAGCCAGATACGAGGGCGCGGCGCAGGCGACCAAACGGTAAGGCGCCAGGGGACGTGCGATCAGACCGCTATCCGACAGATCACCGACTCGAAAAACAGCGTCGTACCCTTCCTCGATCAGATCAACAAAACGATTCGCCATCGTGAGCTCAACTGAGACCTCGGGATTCGCACTCAGGTATTCATGCAGCCTCGGCGCCAAGGCGTGGATGGCAAACGTAACCGGCGCGTTGATCTTGAGGCGGCCTCTGGGCACGGAACGGGTTTCGGCGACGAGGCTATCCGCCGCTTCAACTTCCGCCAGGATGATCCGGACCCGTTCATAAAACGACTTCCCAATGTCGGTCAGGCTCTGGCGTCTCGTCGTCCTGTTCAGCAGGCGTACCCCCATCTGTTGCTCAAGCGTCTGGATGTGCTTGCCGACCAGCTGCGGCGACATTCGAAGCGCGTCGGCGGCCGCGGAAAACGAGCCCAAATCGACGGCTTTCACAAAGATGCCCATGCTCGTCAGTCGGTCCATTAACAACATTCCGTTTCAAGTGAAAATCAATAACGCCTATTTATCACACTCGGTTTGTAGTCGTAAAGTGTGCGGGTCGCATCTCACACACAGGAGAAATGAAATGAAAGTTGCAATTATCGGAACAGGAAACATGGGCGCAGGTCTTGCGACCGAGCTGGCCGCCGCCAAGTTTGAAGTAGTCATTGGAAGCCGCGACCCCGCCAAAGCGGCCGCGCTGGCCGAGAAGATCGGCTCGAACGCGCAAGGCGGCGGGATTGCGGCTGCCGTCAAGCTTGCCGATACCGTCATTCTGGCCTTGCCGTATGGCGCCATTTCCGATGCACTGCGTGTGGCCGGCGATCTGTCCGGAAAGACGCTGGTGGACATCACCAACCCGATCAGCGCCGACTACAAGAGCCTCGTGATCGGCCATACCACGTCTGCCGCCGAAGAAATCCAGGCACTGGCGCCGACCGCCAAGGTTGTGAAGGCCTTCAATACGATCTTTGCATCGCTTCTACCGGCCGATGCCCGCAAGACACAGACCCTGCAAGTCTTCGTGGCCGGCAATGACGCGACTGCCAAGGATGAAGTGAGCCAGCTTGCCAAGTCGATCGGCTTCGAACCGGTCGATGCCGGCCCGCTGAGCAACAGCCGTTTCATCGAGCCGATCGGCGAAATGAACATCCAGTTTGGCTTCTTCCTCGGCAAGGGCACGGTCGTCGCTCCGGCTTGGGTACAGGTCTAAGCCGTCGGCCGCGATGCGACCTGCGCTCCGTGGGTCGCTTTATTTCCCTCAAGGATCATCATGAGAATCGGTATTCGTACGGCGCTGCTAGCGCTGACCCTGATTGTTTCCTCCAGCAGCGTGCTGGCCGCACCGGCCATGCAGGTACTGGGCAAGGACTTCGCTTTTCCCAACACGCTTGAAGGCTTGCCAGCCAAGCTGTCGGACTTCAAGGCGTTGCAGATCAACAGCTTCGAAACCAGTGACGGCGTGAAGCTCAGCTACTGGGAAGCCGGTTCGGGCAAGCCACTGGTGTTCATTCCGGGCTGGTCTGCGAACGGCGCCGAGTTCATCAACGTGATGTATCTGTTGAGCAAGAATTACCACGTTTATGTGCTTGACCCCCGCAATCAGGGTCTTTCGCAACAGGTCGACTACGGCACGCGCATTACACGCTTCTCGGCCGACCTCAAGGAATTCTCGGAGCATCTCGGCTTAAAGTCGGCGGACTACTGCGGGTGGTCGATGGGCGCATCCGTGCTGTGGGGTTACATCGACCTGTTCGGCACGAAGGGTATCCGCAAGGCCGTGTTCGTCGATGAACCGGTCTCGATCTACTCGCACGCCGACTGGTCCGAGCAGGAACGGCTCGACGCTGGCGGCATGACCTCTTCTGCCGAACGCATGGTCGCGACCTTCACGAGCGGCGCGCCGACGAACGCTCTGGTGGTCGACATGAAGGTCGTCGAGCGCGCCGTGGCGATGGACTCGCCTTACTACGTGAATTCCGAGGCATTCGCCAACGAGTTTGTGAAGACCGACCCGAAATTCACCGCCAAGGTACTGTTCGATCACGCCACCAACGACTGGCGCGATGTCATTCGCCACAAGATCAAGGTGCCGACGGCGATCTTCTCCGGCGAGTACAGCCACAACCTGCCCAGCCAGCGCTGGATGGCGTCGGTCATCCCGGATGCAACGCTGTATGCCTACTCCGAGGCGGAGCAAGGGGATCACTTCCTCATGTTCAAGAATCCGTTCAAGTTCACGGAAGACCTGCGCGCCTTTCTCGAACGCTGATTAACCCGCAGTCCCTCACTTGCCGGCGCAGGTCAATGCACTGGCAAGGCAACCCCACTTTTTTCAAACGCAAGGAGATCACCATGCCCGTCGTACGTGTCAGCTGGTTCGAAGGAAAAGACACCCCCACCAAACAGAAAGTCGCTGCCGAAATCACGGAGAGCATTGTCCGTAACACCGGCACTGATCCGAAGTACATCTACGTCATCTTCGAAGATATCGCTCCCTCGGACTGGGCCGGGGAAGGCAAATTGTTCGGCAGTTGATGCCGAACTCCGCCTGATCGAGTTTCAAAGGTGCGACCGAACCGTCGCACCGTCCTTCAACCGCAGATCTCCAGCCGCCAGAACACCGGCGCTGGTTCAGGAAATCAACATGCACACAACGATACTTGCAACCGTCGAAGCAAAGCCGGAAGCCGCTCATGAGGTGGAAGCCGCATTGAAGAAGATGATTCTGCCGACACGTGCCGAAGCGGGCTGTGTCCGCTACGAACTGTTTCGCTCAAAAGAGAAGATCGGGACGTTCTATCTTCTGGAAACCTACGCGAACGAAGATGCACTAGCTAGCCATCACGCGTCACCTCACTTCGCCGAGCTTGTGGCGAGTCTCGCCGACAAGTTGGCGAGTGATCTTCAGATCCAGAACCTCAGCGCGCTCGACGTCTAGTCTTGCTGGACGCTCTCCGCGTATCGTTGAGCTTCGCGCGTGGTGTTCTGCACTTGGCGTGCCCCTAAGTAAGTTTGCAGTTACGTTTGAGGAGGCGAGCCTTAGTCGCGGGGAGGCGGAAGAAACAACGCTCAGACTTGAAAGATAATCATCGCCGTCGCAGGGTGGGTCGGCAATGTGGAATGGCTTGACCGAGAGGCGAGATTGAAAGTTGAGACATATGTAAAGGGCCACAGATTTCTCTGTGGCCCATAGGAGAGTGCTTGCAGCTAATCCCGTGAAACTGCAGCTTATGGTGTAACCCACAAACGCTTGTGGGGCGTTGTTTCCGGTTGACTAGCCGCAGGTCCCGACCGCGCCGCAAGCCGTACAGAAGTCGCAGCCGTCCTTGCGGATCATCGTGTAGTTGCCGCACTCGCCGCACAGTTTGCCGGCGGTGGGCTTCGGTGCGGTGCTACCGGCGCCTGGTGCTTCGAGGATGCCCATCTGCTGGAGCGGGTAGCCGTTCTCGTCAAGGATGCCGAGCATGGCGTAGCGGTGGATGATCAGGTTGGCGATGTAGGCCACCGTCGATGGGTAGGTCTGCTGCTTGCGTGATCCGGGGACGAAGGCCATGAAGTCGCCGAGCGGTTCCGGGTAGTCGAGCAGCTTCCGGAGCTTCATGCCGATCCAGGCCGGGTCAAGCACGCGCATGTCGAGCGAGAGCAGCTTGGTCAGGCCGTCGAGGGCGCGTGGGTAGTTGCCGGAGAGCCACACCGAGTAGGGGCGGGTGACGCCATCGGGCAGCGTGATTTCCTTGAGGCCGAGGACGAAGTCTTCTTCCGTGGCCGGGTTGTAGATGTCGACGGTCCAGGACAGCGTGCCGTCGGTGCCGGTCTTCGGTTCCTTGAGGCTGAACAGGGCATCGAGCACCGGCGTCGGGCCCTCGCTCTGGAAGAAGCCGAGCTGCTCGACGCGGTACTGGATCAGCTTGGCCATCGCGGAGACGACCGAAGGCATGCGCTTGTGTTCGCCGTGGGGCGGGAAGGGCATTTCGAAGCCTTCGCCGTCGGGCGTCTTGGCCAGCGATTCGAGCTTGAGCGCGAGCCAGGCGTGGTCGTTGGCGCGCATGTCCATCGACAAGGTCTTGGCGACGGCACCGAGACCGCGCGGCTGGGCCGGGCCGTTGACCCAGGCTTCGAACGGCCACGAGCGGCCTTCCTGTTCGATGTGACCGACGAAGAGGGCGAACTTGCCGTTTTCGTGGTCGATCATGTAGGTCCACGCCATGTTGCCTTCCGGCAGGTTCGGGCGGCCGGGCCAGCGCAGGCTTGAGAGGACCGGCGCGGGCAGGTTCTTGATCGACAGCCGGCGGTTGGCATCGCCGTTGACGAAGTCCTGCGGCTGCTTCTTCTCTTCGACCTTCTTCGTCGTTTCAACCGAAAGCACGGAACCGAGGACGCTGTTGGGGCGGTAGGTGGCCAAGCCCTTGAGACCCGATTTCCAGGCGCTCATGTAGAGGTCCTGGAAGTGCTCGTAGGGGTAGTCGGCGGGAACGTTCACCGTTTTCGAGATCGAGGTGTCGATGTACGGCGCGACGGCGGCGACCATGTTCTTGTGCGCTTCGGCCGAGATTTCCAGAGCCGTGACGAAGTACTCGGGCAGTTTTTCGACGTCGCCGCCCATGTGCTTGTACAGGCGCCAGGCGTAATCTTCGACGGCGTATTCCTTGAGTGTGCCGTCGACCATGCGCTTCTTGCGGTTGTAGGTCCAGGAGAAGGGCGGTTCGATGCCGTTCGAGGCGTTGTCGGCAAAGGCCAGCGAGATCGTGCCGGTGGGCGCGATCGAGAGCAGGTGCGAGTTGCGCAGGCCGTGCTTGCGGATTTCGGCCTTGACGTCGGCCGGCAGGCGTGAGGCGAAGTTGCCGCCGGAGAGGTAAAGCTCGGCGTTGAACAGCGGGAAGGCGCCGCGTTCCTTGGCCAGTTCGACCGAGGCCAGATAGGCCGTGTTGCGCAGGTGCTCGGAGATGCGCGCACCCATGGCGGTCGCTTCCGGACGGTCGTAGCGCAGGCGCAGCATGCACAGGGCGTCGCCGAGTCCGGTGTAGCCGAGGCCGACACGGCGCTTGTTGGCGGCTTCTTCCTTCTGGCGGTCGAGCGGCCAGGCGGTGACGTCGAGCACGTTGTCGAGCATGCGCGTCGACACCTTGATGACATCGCTGAAAGCTTCGAAGTCGAACTCGGCCTGGTTGGTGAACGGGTGCTTGACGAACAGCGTCAGGTTGATCGAACCCAGGCAGCAGCAGCCGTAGGGCGGCAGCGGTTGTTCGGCGCAGGGATTGGTGGCTTCGATCAACTCGCAGTAGTAGAGGTTGTTGTCCTTGTTCATGCGGTCGAGGAAGAGGATGCCCGGCTCCGCGTGATCGTAGGTGGATTTCATGACCTGATCCCACAGGTCGCGCGCGCGCACCTTGCGGTAGACCCACAGGCCATCGTCGCGCTGGTACGAGCCACCGGATTTCATGTCGTTGTTCGGCTCGGCGCGGTGCACGAGTTCGATCTCGCCATCGGCCTCGACGGCTTCCATGAACGGGTCGGTCACGCCGATCGAGATGTTGAAGTTGGTCAGGTCGCCGTGGTCCTTGGCGTGGATGAAGACTTCGATGTCCGGGTGGTCGCAGCGCAACACGCCCATCTGCGCGCCACGACGGGCGCCGGCGGATTCAACGGTCTCGCACGAGCGGTCGAAGACGCGCATGTAGGAAACCG
>JAGNOM010000138.1 GCA_017990155.1 Propionivibrio sp.
CAGGAGGAGACTCAAAAATGTTTAAGACTACCCGCCGTAAACTGATTGCAGCTCTGATTCTCACCCCGCTCATGGCCAGCGCGGCAATGGCGCAGGGAAAAGGTTTGATGACGATCATCGTCAATGATCCGGCCAACCCGTACTGGTTCACCGAAGGCAATGTCGCCAAGGCGACCGCCGAGAAGATGGGCTACTCTGCCGTCGTTGGTGCCCACACCGGCGACACGAACACCGAGAGCAAGCTGATCGATACGGCCATCACCAACAAGTCGGTCGCGATCATTCTTGATCCGGCCAACGCCAGTGGTTCGGTCGGTGCAGTGCAGAAGGCGATCGCCGCCAACATCCCGGTCATCCTGATCAATGCCGAAATCAACAAGGAAGGCCTGGCCAAGGCGCAGCTCGTTTCGAACAACGCGCAGGGTGCCGCGCTGGGTGCACAGCAGTGGGTCAAGGCGATGGGCGAAAAGGGCAAGTACGTCGAGCTCATCGGCCTGCCGTCTGACAACAACGCCGCAACCCGTTCCAACGGCTTCAAGACGGTCCTCAGCCAGTACCCGGATCTGAACAAGGCCGCGGCTGAAGTTGCCAACTGGGATCGCACGCTGGGTCACAACAAGATGCAGTCGATGATGCAGGCGAACCCGGACATCAAGGGCGTGATCAGCGGCAACGACGAAATGGCGTTGGGCGCAATCGCAGCGTTGAAGAAGGCCGGCAAGCTCAAGGACGTCGTGGTCGGTGGCTTCGACGGATCGCCTGATGCAGTTGCTGCGGTCAAGTCCGGCGAATTGGCCTACACCGTTCTGCAGCCGGTGGCCGTGTTTGCGGCTGAAGGCGTGAAGCAGGCGGATAACTTCATCAAGACCGGCAGCACCGGTGCGAAGACCGAGAAGCAACTGTTCGAGTGCATGCTGATCACCAAGGAAAACGTCGGCAAGTACTCGGCGCCGTTCGTTCTCGACAACTGAGAAGCACGCAGTAAGTAGCTGTTGAAGGTCGTCGCCGTGCCGAGAGGCGCGGCGACGTGAAAAATAAGAGGCGCCGGGCCGGAACGGTTTGCCCCTTGGCGCGAGAACGCTTCGACCGCTTCGGCATGACTGGCCCCTGAATCAATAGTGAGGATGGATCTGAAATGAAACTGACTATTTCGCGCCAGTTGTCCCTGATGGCGCTCGTCACCATTGCCATCCTGCTGGTGGTGGGGATCATCGGCAATCGTGTTGCCAGCTCGATCAATTCGGCGGTCGAGAACAGTGAAAAAATCGTCGTCCCGACGGTCGAATCGATCGGAACGATGCGCTTGGCTTTCCTCGATATTCAAGTGGCCGTGCCCGGCCATATCGCCGCCTACAATGAGGGCGAAAAGAAAGACCTCGACGCGCGTATTACTGCGTCACAGCAGACCTTCGCGGCGACGCTGGACGACTACGAGAAGATCGCGGCGAGCAGTGGGCAAAAGAACCTCGATCTGCTGGCCGCCGATCGCAAGGCGTACGAAGACTTCGTGAAGTTCCTGACGCCCGTGCTTGAGAAGTCG
Source organism: Propionivibrio sp. (assembly GCA_017990155.1). GTDB lineage: Bacteria > Pseudomonadota > Gammaproteobacteria > Burkholderiales > Rhodocyclaceae > Propionivibrio. The sequence continues at coordinate 1,541 of JAGNOM010000138.1, forward strand.
CGTAACAGTGAGGTCGGTAACGCCAAGGAACTGTTCAACGAAGGCAAGCCGATCATCACCAAACTGAACGAAAGCCTCGTCGCCCACGCTGCCTATTCGAAGGAGCTGGCGAGCGAACAAAGCCAGTCGGCGGCAGCGACCTTCGCCGGCGGCAATACCCTGTTGATGGTCTCCAGCGTGCTCGGCATGCTTTTCCTCGGTGGCCTCAGCTTCGTGCTGAACCGAAGCATCAGTCGCGGCCTTGCCAGCATGGAGCAGACCGTCGCACGCGTCGAAGCCGAACTCGACCTGACGGCGCGCGTGCCGGTTCGTCGCGATGATGAAATCGGGAAAATGGGCGTCGCCCTGAATCGCTTGCTCGACCGGCTGCAGGCTAACCTGAAGACCGTCGCGCAAATGGCTGGGCACCTCTCGCAGTCCGCCGACAACCTGTCGGAGGCCTCGCGCCAGGTGGCGGACTCGTCCGAAGCGCAAAGCTCAGCGGCTTCGAGCATGGCGGCGGGGGTAGAGGAGCTGACGGTCAGCATCAACCACGTCGGCGACCGGGCGACCCACACGCGCGAACGCGTCGCCTACGCCGGCAAGCTGGCGACCGAGGGCGAAGGCGTCGTCGTCAAGACGGTCGAGGATATCGATGCCATCGCCTTGTCGGTGTCGTCGTCGGCCGAACTGATCAATCGTCTTGAAACGCAGAGTCGCGAGATCGCCTCGGTCGTCAATGTGATCAAGGAAGTCGCCGACCAGACCAATCTTCTGGCGCTGAACGCCGCGATCGAGGCCGCGCGGGCCGGCGAACAGGGGCGGGGCTTTGCCGTCGTCGCCGACGAGGTGCGCAAGCTCGCCGAACGTACGGGCAACTCGACGCGTGAAATCACCGACACCATCAGTGTCATGCGCGATGGCGCGCAAGCCGCGTCGTCGGCGATGATGAACGCTGTCGAGCAGGTGACGGCGAGTGTTTCGCGCGCAAGCGGCGCTTGCGACATGATCCGGAAGATTGGTGAGGGATCGCGCGAGGCCGTCGGCATGGTCAGCGAAATTACCGATGCCATCCACGAACAGAGCGCGTCGAGCACCTCCGTCGCGCAATCGGTCGAACGCATCGCCCAGATGGCCGAGCAAAGCACCGCCGCCGCGCAGGGCAGCGCCGACACGGCGCAACAACTAAATACGCTGGCGCAGGAAATGCGGTTGATCACCGACCAGTACAAGCTCTAGGCGTGCCGGAGCGAGGCGCGGAGACTTTCTCCGGCGTGCGCAAAATGTCGGGTCAGGTGAGGCCAAAGTAGCAACTCGGTTGTGCACGGAAGCTATACTATTGCCCACTTTTGCGGCAGTACGCGATGCTGCGAGGCGGAGGTTAACGTCACTTGAGAGTTCCACGAAATGTATAAAGAAGAACTGGCCCGGATCGCAACGCTTTACTACATCGACGGGCTGACGCAAGAAGAACTGTCGCGGATGTTCTCGATTTCCCGGGCCACGGTCGGGCGCATGCTCCGGCGCGCCTTGCAGGAGGGCATCGTCGAAATTCGTGTGCGGCCGAACAATGCCTACGCCGCGGATCTCGAACGGGCGCTGGTCGAGCGTTTTGGCATTCAACGGGCGCTGATTTCGGTCGATCACAAGGACCAGGACAAGCAGCGCGAATTGCTCGCCGGGCTCGTTGCGAGTTACCTTGATCGCGAACTCGTCGATGGCTCGATCGTCGCCGTCGGCATGGGGCGGAACGTCAGCGCGGTGTCGGAGCATGCGATGTCGGCGACGCAGCGACAGTGTACTTTCGTCAGCGCGATTGGCGGATCGTATCGCGGCGGACAGACGATGAACGCCGATCACATCGCCCGCCGACTCGCCGCGCGCTTCGGCGGCGAGTGCGAGTCGCTGTACGCGCCGGCGCTGGTCGAAGATCCCGAGTTCCGTCGCAGACTGATTGAAAACGATACCGTGCGCCATACGCTGGACAAGGCGCGGCGCGCTGATATAGCGCTGATCGGTGTCGGGGATATGTCGGAAGACAGCAATATCGTTCGCATGGGCTGGTTCTCGACGCGGGAAATCGCGCAAGCCAAGATGACCGGGACGGTCGGCGACGTGATGGGTTACGACTTCATCGATATTCGCGGAACGCCCTCGGCGATGGCCATGCAGGGGCGGGTGATCGGCCTGAGCCTGCCGGACCTCAGGAAGATTCCCAATGTGATTGCCGTCGCCGCTGAGCCGACCAAGGTTTCAGGCATCCTCGGTGCCTTGAACGCCGGCGTGATCAACACCCTGGCGACGACGGCCAGCAACGCCATGTCGGTGCTCAACTTTGCCGAGGCGCTGCAGAATGCCGGTGCCAGCGAGGCGCCTGTCGGCTAGGGCTTCGGCATCGCGAGGGTGGGCGCGGGAGGTTCGTGGCGCCTTCGCCAGGACGACCGGCGCTGAGGAATTCATCGCCATCCGCCGGTTGAGATAAACTGGCGGCCGGTCGCCCCCAGGCCTTACGAACGCAGAACGCTGTGTTTGCAGTCTGGCGCGGCGTTTCTCTTCATCACCCGACAAGTGCCGCCAGCCGGTCAGCCCACCGTACCCGCCGCTCATGGATACTCCGAAAATAATCGCCTCCGCGGACGCCGAGGCGTCGTCACCGGGTGCGTTCGCTGTGTATTGTCTCTGCGCGGAATGGTGCGGAACCTGCCGCGACTACCGCCCCGGATTTCTTGGCTTGGCCACTCAGTTCCCCCGGGTTCGCTTCGGCTGGCTGGATATCGAGGAGCGCGCCGATGACCTGGGCGACCTCGATATCGAGAACTTTCCGACACTATTGATCATGCGCGGCGACCTGGTGCTGTTTTTCGGGACCATGCTGCCGCACCTCGGGCACCTGCAAAGGACGATTGAGGTGTTTCTTGCGCAAACGCCGGAAGAGAGTCTGGCCTACGCCCATTCCGACAACGAGCGGAAACGTTGGCAGGAAAACGCCGATCTGCGCTTCATCGGGCGTTTGAGCCTGTGACCGAGCGCGCGCGAATCCGCGAGATGCGCAGCCGCATCCCCGGCGCGTTGCTGGCGGCGGCGCTGTGCATCCTGCTGCTGCTCTTGAGCTATCAACTGTGGCTGAGCTACGACAATCAGGTGAAGGCGGCCGAAGTCAGCACGCGCAACCTGGCCTCGATTTTTGAAACCCGCCTCGACGTGACCTTGCATCGTACCGATGCGGATCTGGTCGCTCTGGCCGGGGAGATACCGGCGGCGGCGCTGGAGCAAAAGAATGTCCCGTTTTACGCGCGCGAGATCAACGCCAAACTCGACGGCCGCTTGTTCAACGTCGAGGAAATGGCAGGTTATCGTGTGCATGACGCCAACGGCGATACCTTGTACTCGTCGGACAATGCGAACACGCAGCGCGTCAATATCTCCGACCGCGCCTACTTCAAGGCGCTTCGCGAGAATCCCGAGCTTGGTCTGGTCTTTTCCGACGTGGTGACCGGGCGCAGCACGGGCCGGCAGATTCTGGTGATCGTCCGGGCGCTGCGCGATGACCAGGGCAAGTTCGCCGGTATTGTCCACGGCATGCTTGAACTGGAGTACTACCGCAAGCAGTTCCGCTTGCTGGACCTCGGTGTGCATGGCTTCGTCTCGCTGAGACGGAGTGATAACCATGCACTGGTCGTTCAAATTCCGGAGGTTGTGGGCGAAGTCAATCAAAGACTGAGTCCCGAGCACCCGATTGCGAAGCGATTCAAACGCGGCGAGCGGGCGCTGAACCTGCACTATGTCGATGCGCTCGACAGCAGTGCGCGCATCGTCGGCATTCAGGCCATGCCGGATTTCCCCTTTTACTTCGCGGTCGGGTTCGGGCGCGGCGATGTCCTGGCCGGATGGCGCATCCAGATTCTGGTCGTGGCGCTCTCAACGCTCTTGCTGTTTGGCCTGGTCGGCGTCCTGATCCGCCGCTTGGGGCGCATGCGGGTTCGCGAAGCGGGCATCCTTGATAACCTGGCGCAAAGCGAGACGCAGTTCAGCGAGTTGGCGCAGCTCGTCCCTGTCGGCATCGCGCACTTTGACGAACACGGCTGCTACACCTTTGTTAACGGCAGGCATCGTGCGCTGACCGGACGAGGCCTCGAAGAGCTGATCGGCAAGAAGTGGTCGGAATTTGTGCACCCGGACGACCGGCAGAAGCTCGCCGAAGTCTGGGGTAAAACAGCCGGGCCAAAGCACGCCTTCATCTGCGAGTATCGGTTCGTTCGTCCGGATGGCCAGATGACGCATGTGATCGGCGAGGTGCGAACGGAGACGGATAGCGTCGGGCGGGTTGTTGGCTACATCGTCGCCCAGACGGATATCTCCCAGCGCAAGCGCGCCGAAGCGGAACTTCTGGTGGCAAAACAGCAGGCGGAGAGCGCCAATCTGGCCAAGACGCGATTTCTCGCTGCGGCCAGCCACGATTTGCGCCAACCGATTCAGGCGATCAACCTTTTTCGCGACGCCTTGGGCCGTACCGAGCTGAATGAAGAGCAGAAGACGATCTGCAATTTCTTGTCGATGTCCGTCCATTCGCTCGGAGAGTTGCTCTACTCGCTGCTCGATATTTCGAAGCTGGAAGCCGGGCTGGTCGTCCCCCAACTTGAGACTGTTTCGGTTGAAGATCTGTTTAAGGCCATCGACGCCGAGTTCTCGCCTATGGCGCAGCAAAAAAATCTACGCTTCAAGTTGTTCTATCCGATCAAGGACATGCTCCTCGTCACCGACCCGCGCTTGTTGCTGAGCGTGTTGCGCAACCTGGTCGATAACGCGATCAAGTATACGGAGACCGGAGGCATTCTGGTCGGCGCTCGTCGCCGAGGGGGCGGGATGGTCATCCAAGTGTGGGATACGGGGATCGGGATCGAAGCGCAGTATGGTGATCAAGTCTTCGAAGAGTGCTTTCAGGTGGGAAACGCAGTCAGGGACCGGACCAAAGGACTCGGGATCGGCCTTTCCATCGCTCGTCGCACGGCAACTTTGCTTAAGGGCGAAGTCGCTTACCGGTCGCGCAAGGGGCGCGGATCGGTGTTCGACATCCACTTGTCCACCGACAGCGTCGCTTGCATGGCGGACGGCGATGGCGGCGCTTTGGCGCCGTTGCCGTCTGAAAGCGAGTTCGAAGAGTCGTTCCGCGTCACCGGTTGGCGCGTTGTCGTCATTGAAGACGATCCGGTCGTCGCCAAATCGATCGAGATTTCGCTGCAAACGCTGGGGGTGTCGGTCGAAGTCTTCTTCAGTGCAGAAAGCGCGCTCGAGAGCCCCAACATTCTGGGCGCCGATTTCTATATCTCGGATTTCAACCTGCCGGGAATCGATGGCGTTCAGTTGCTCAACGTGCTCCAGCAGCAGTCGGAAACTCCGATCAGCGCGGTCCTGATGACGGGTGAAACTTCGACGGACCAGATCGAGTTTACGGCGTTGTCGCGATGGCCGGTTCTGTTCAAACCGGTCGGGCTGAACAAGCTGCTGGCGTTGATGACCGATGCCGCAGGGCAGCGTGAATCGGTCTGAACTGCTTTTCCGTTACGGAAAGACGTTCTTCCTGCGCCGCCCTTTGGGCTGACGATGCCCTTGCCGCAGTAATTTCTGCGCTGTCAGATCGAGATCGACGGGATGCGCTGATTCGAGCGTACGCAGCCGTTCCGTAAGGAGGTTGAAGGACGGCGGGAATCCTGAGCTCTTTGCGGCAAAGATGATCTTGTTCTCGCCTTCGTCCGCGTCTACGGCAAGCACTTTCCCAGAGAATGCTGTATGGACTCTGGCGACGTAAGTCGCGCACGCCGGGTCATCCGCACAGAGGTTGATCACGAGGATGCCGTTGGGGCGCAAGGCAGCGAAGCAATGGTCATAAAAGCCGAGGCTGCAAAGCTGCTCGGGTTGGCCGTCACGATCAAATCCGTCGACGAGCAGTACGTCGAATGCATCGATCTTGTCC
>JAGNOM010000139.1 GCA_017990155.1 Propionivibrio sp.
CGCGCGACTTCGCCGCGTACCTGCAAACACTGCCCGGCATGATCAAGGGTGAGCGGGTCGCGATCATGCTGCCCAACCTCCTGCAGTATCCGGTCGTCCTGTTCGGCATCCTGCGCGCCGGACTGACCGTGGTGAATGTCAATCCGCTGTACACGGCGCGGGAACTGGAAGTCCAGCTGAAAGATTCGGGCGCCAAGGCGATCGTCATCCTTGAGAACTTTGCCGGGACACTGCAGAAAGTCCTGCCCAACACGGCGGTCGAGCACGTTATCCGCACGCAGGTCGGCGATCTGCTGCCGGTACCGAAACGCTGGCTGGTCAATTTTGTCATCAAGCACGTCAAGAAGATGGTTCCGCCCTGGAAAATCGCCGGCACCCTGTCCTTGCTTGATGCGCTGGATCGCGGCGCCAAAGGAAAACTCGCGACCGTCCGGATCGGGCACGACGACATCGCCTTCCTGCAATACACCGGCGGCACCACCGGCATTGCCAAAGGTGCAATGCTCACGCACGGCAACATGCTCGCCAATCTGGAGCAGGTCAATCTCTGGATTTCAGTCAGTTTCAAGGAAGCCAGCGAGATCGCCGTGGCACCGCTGCCGATGTACCACATCTTCTGCCTCACCTCGACGCTGGGTTTCCTGAAATGGGGCAGCATGATCCTGCTCATCACCAACCCGCGCGACCTGCCCGGCTTCGTCAAGGAACTCGGCCAGTGGAAATTCAGCGTCCTGACCGGCGTCAATACGCTGTTCAACGGGCTGATGAACACGCCAGGCTTCGACAAGCTCGATTTCTCCGCGCTGAAAGTCGTCGTCGGTGGCGGCGCGTCGGTGCACAAGGCCGTCGCCGAACGCTGGCAGCAGATCACCGGCACCTACCTGACCGAAGCCTATGGTCTGACCGAAACCTCTCCGGGCGTCTGCTGCACGCCGCTGGGCATGCCCTGGAACGGCTCCATCGGCCTGCCCGTCTCGTCCACCGAAGTCACCATTCGCGACGAGGCCTTCACCGAGTTGTCCCCTTGGGACGGAAAAGCCGAGATCGAACGCCACACCGGTGAAATCTGCGTTCGCGGGCCGCAAGTCATGCGCGGCTACTGGAAGAATCCCGAGGAAACCGCCAGGACCATCCAGAACGGTTGGCTGAAGACAGGCGACATCGGCTACATCGACGAGAACGGTTACGTCACGATCACCGACCGCAAGAAGGACATGATTCTGGTGTCCGGCTTCAACGTCTATCCGAACGAAGTCGAAGGCGTCGTGATGACGCATCCTGGCGTCGCAGAATGCGCGGTGATCGGCGTTCCGGACGAGAAATCAGGCGAAGCGGTCCGGCTCGTGATCGTGCGAAAAGATCCGAACCTGACCAAGGAAGACATCATCGCCTACTGCAAGACGCAACTCACTGGTTACAAGCGCCCACACCAGATCGAATTCCGCGACAGCCTGCCGAAAACACCCATCGGCAAAATCCTGCGCCGGGAATTACGCGACGAAAACCAAAAATAGACCGGGACCGAAAGTGGGAGCAAAGGCCGGCATTCACGCCGGCCTCAACGCTAGAGACTGGCGCGAATCACTTCAGCCAGACGCTTGACACCCTCTTCGATGCGCGGCGGCGGGACGGTGACGAAAGCGAGGCGCAGGGATTCGATGACCGGATCGGCGGCAAAGAACGGCGCGCCCGGGACGAAGGCGACATTCTGTTCGACGGCCTTCGCAAGAACGGCAGACGCATTCATCCCCTTCGGCAATTCGACCCACAGGAACATGCCGCCACGTGGCTTGTTCCAGCGCACGCCGTCCGGCATGTACTGCGCCAGCGCCGCCAGCATGGCCGCGCATTGCTCGCGGTAAAGCTTGCGGATGGTCGGAATATGGGTGTTGAGAAAGCCATCCTTGACGACGTCGTAAACAGCCATCTGCGACAGCGTCGCCGTGTGCAGATCGGTCGCCTGCTTGGCCTGCACCAGCTTGGCGCGCAGCGCCGCCGGCGCGACGATGTAGCCGAGACGCAGTCCCGGCGCCAGCACTTTCGAGAAAGATCCCATGTAAACCGTGCGCTCGGGCGCCAGCGAACGGATCGACGGCGGCGTTTCGCCATCGTAGGAAAGCGCGCCGTAGGGATCGTCTTCAAGAATCAGCAGATCGAGCTCACGCGCACGCTTCGCCAGCTGATAGCGACGCTCTTCGGCAAGCAAACGACCGGTCGGATTCTGGAAGTTCGGCAGGCAGTAAAGGAACTTGGCGCCGCGCATCGAATCGGTCAGCGCATCGGGCAGCAAGCCGTCTTCGTCCGACGCCACGGAGACATATTTCGGATCAAACAGGGAAAATGACTGCAGCGCGCCAAGGTAGGTCGGTGTTTCCACGAGGACGGTGTCGCCCGGATCGATCAGCACCTTGGCCAGCAAATCCAGCCCCTGTTGCGAGCCCGATACCATCAGGACTTCATCGGGCGAAACCGGCGCCTCGGGCGTACTGACGCGCGCGGCGATCCATTCGCGCAGCGGCGCATACCCTTCCGTCGTACTGTACTGCAACGCCTCGCGGCCTTTGGCGGTCAACACGCGATCAAAGGCGGCGAGCATCTCGACCACCGGAAACGTCGCCGAAGACGGCAACCCGCCGGCAAAGGAAATCACCTCGGGACGCTCGGTGACCTTGAGAATTTCACGAATGGCCGAGCTCTGAATCGCCCGCGCGCGCTCCGAAAACAGCTGGTTGAAATCCGGAGAAGCCGTCGTTTGTAACGCGTTCAAATCGTCTTCGGTCGCTCTTTTCAAGGCATTGGGGGTCATGGATCGCACTCGTGGAGAATCGTTTTGGAGCCGGAACCGTCGCATCCGGCTGGAAACGCCAGTTTACGACATTTTCACAGCCGGCTCACAGAAGCATGCCGAGACTCAAGAAGCAACAATTGCACAATGCGCACCGCTGCCATCGCAAAAACGACCTGAATCGAACGTTTTCCGGCGAAAAAACAACACATTAAGCGAAATCCATGGGCGGTCGCCCGAAGCGATTTGGGTTAGAATGCGCGCTTACGACAATCATCCGGCATCAACAAAAACAACCATGGCCTCACCCTCCTTTTTCTTTCGTCCGATTCTCGCCGAGGACAGCAGCTGGGCGGCGTTTGACTGGCAACCATCCACACGCACTTCGGCCAACAGCGCCGACTACGTCAAGTGCTTTTCCGGGGCTGGCGTGGCGCCGTTGGCGAACACCATGCCGCTGATCATGTCGATCAATCCTGTCGATCTCAGCGATAGCGGCTTCATCGATATGTTCGAGGCCAGCCAGGTCGTCTTTTTCCTTCCCGGGGCGACGCTTGAGGATAGGCAAGCGATGGAAAAATGCCGTCAGCTGAGCGGTCAGGGCTATCGTTTCGGGCTTGATGTCGATCATGCGGGGATTCTGAAAAAGATCCCGGTTTCCGATTTCGACTCGGTCCGCTTCGAAGCCGCGTTCGCCCGTCAGGAGCTGTCGGCGCTCGACCAGATCTACCTCAACGACGCCGGCTTCCGGAAGATCGCTGCAAACGTCGGAACGCACGAAATGTTCGGCTGGCTCCAGCAGAAAGGCTTTGACCTCTACGGCAGCCACTTCCTGACGGCGCGCAACCCGCTTGCGGGCAAGGAACCGGATCTGGCGCGACTGAAGCTGCTCAAGCTCCTGAACATCGTCAAGCAGGACGGCGATACGCGTGAGATCGAGGCCATCTTCCGTGAGGAGCCCAAGCTTTCCTACAACCTGCTTCGGCTGGTCAATTCGGTCGCGGTCGGCGCACGGACGAAGATCAGCAGCTTTTCGCAGGCCATCGCCATTCTCGGCCGGCGGCAGCTGCAGCGCTGGCTGCAACTCCTGATCTACGCCAACAATCTGGCCGACGGAAACACGCCCAACCCGCTCATGCAGCTCGCGGCCGCGCGTGGACGGCAGATGGAACTGTTGTGTTCGTCGATCGTGCCACAGCCGGAGATTCCCGACCTCTCCGACAATGCGTTCATGACCGGTCTCTTCTCGCTGCTCGATATCCTGATCAACCTGCCGATGAGCGACATCCTCAAGGAACTCCCGATGCAGGATGAAGTCGTTGAAGCCCTGCTGTCGCCGAGCAACGGCGGTGCGCTCGGCGAGCTGCTAGCAGCCGTGACGTCGGCCGAGTCGGGCAATTTCACGGCGGCAGAAGCGGCTTACGAAAAGCTCGGAGTCGATCCGGAAACGGTTGCAAAAGCGCAGGTCGCAGCGTTCTACTGGGCCTGCCGGATCAACGTCGAACACAATCACGACGATTGATCCTGTCTTTACTGCTTTCCGCGCAGGAACTACCGCACGCGCTTGAGGTGGCTCACACAAGCGGCCCGGCAGTCGCTCGCGCCAAAGCCCGGCACCTGGATTGCGCCTGAAACCCGCTGATTGACCGCGCACTCGCCCTCCGTATGGCGCAGCACCTCGCGCACGCGAACGCCCGGCGCGGCCAGCAGATAATCGATATGCCAGTGCATCTTCTTCACGGATGACTGATGGCGCCGGATGCGCGCCTCAAAGTTGCGCAGCGCGCTCCCCGTATAGATGTAGTCGCCGGCGGGGAACTCAAAGCAGCCCCGGCGGCCGATGCTGACGCTGACCGTGCGTGAGACTTCGATCAGCAACTGGTAGGTGCGATGCGCCTCGATTGACACGCCCGGCTCCGGATCAATCGCCGCAGTACGGGTTGCTGCGACGCTCCGCGCCAAACGTCGACATCGGCCCGTGCCCCGAGATGAACGCCACGTCATCGCCCAAGGGCCAGAGACGACCGCGAATCGATGCAATCAGCGCATCGAAATCGCCCTTCGGAAAATCGGTACGGCCAATCGAGCCCTTGAACAGCACGTCCCCCACAATCGCCAACCGACCCGGCCCGTTGAAAAAGACGACGTGCCCCGGCGTATGCCCGGGGCAGTGCAGAACGTCCATTTCGACCTCGCCGAACTGCACGCGATCGCCCTGCTCCAGCCAGCGATCCGGCGTGAAGGCACGCACGTCCGGGAAGCCGAACATCCGGCTTTGCTGCGGCATGCCGTCGATCCAGAACTGATCCTCACGCTGCGGCCCTTCGATCGGCAATGAAAGCTTCTCCGACAACTCGGCGACGGCGCCGGCATGGTCGATATGCCCGTGCGTGACCAGAATCTTCTCCAGCACCAGCCCATACTTCTGAACGGCGGCGAGAATGCGTTCGATATCACCGCCCGGATCGACCACCGCCGCCTGCTTCGTTTCATCGCACCAGAGCAGGCTGCAGTTCTGTTCAAACGGCGTGACGGGGATGATCTGGTATTTGATGGCCATGGTTGATCGATGCGACGGACAAAAAGGAAGCCGAGTATAGCAGCGAAGAAACACGGCACTGGACGGTGCAACTTGCGCTTGAGCTACCTCCCGAAGCGATAGTGCCAGAAGAAGTCAAGCGCACTCTCCGAGCCGGCGCGGCCGACGACGGAGAACTGGCGGCTGAGGTTGACGGTCAACTTAACGATGCTATCGGCGGTACTGAGCGACTGCTCGTAACTGAGTAACGCGTTTGAGGACAACCGCTTTCCTACCGTAACGATCTGCCCGTTCACCGTCTGACTGCCGCCAAAGCCGCTTGAGCTGGCCACCCGACTCGTCGGCTGCTTGCCGTAGCCGCCAATCTCGCCGGTGCTCACGCCGAACTCGTCGATGCCCAGACCGCGCTGCAACTGGCGCAATACGCCGCCATCCTGACCGCCGAGAATCGTCTGCGCCGCTGCCAGCAGGACGCCGCCGTCGCCACTGGCTTGCTGCTCCGGCGAATGGCCGAGCACGAGCCACGAGAGCTTCTCGGTATCCGGAACCTCCGGCGTCGAGACAAGACGGATACGCGGACGCTGTGCCGTACCGGTAACCTCCACCCCCGCTTCTACGGGCAAACTCTCGCGCACGGCAAGGATGTTGAGGCCCGGATTGTCGATCGGCCCCTGAAAGTTGATGATGCCGCGCTGGATACCAAGCTTTTGCCCATAGGCGTCGAAGCGTCCGCCCACCGTGCGGATCGAACCGCTGGCGCGCGGTAAGCCGGCGGCGTCCGATCGGACGCGAATCTGCCCGGCGAGCCGGCTCTCGACACCGGCACCGCGGAAATGGACGCTGCGCCCAAGCGCCGCTTCCAGATCGAGGCGCAGCTGGCGTGTGACCGTGCTCTTTCCACCGGCGCCTTGCGCCTTGCGGATCACCACATCGTCGGAAAGACTCGGTCGCCCCGACTCGGCAAGGGACCACAGGCCGGCGTCAACGCGCAGTTTTCCGCCGACGTCGAGCGCCTGCTCGCCCACGCGCAACTCGCCCTCGCCGGAAAGGGCGATCCATTGGTCGGAGCGCTGGACCACGCCGAGCCGGTCCAGATAGATATTCAAATGCGCGTCCGCGCCGCCCTCGCCGGACGCAAACGCCAGTTCACCGCTGACCTCCACCCGCCCCGGCGTACCAATCAGCGATTCGGTGTTGACGTTCCGGTCAAGCTTCAACACGGGCGGCAACGACTGGAAATCGCTCTCGAAAGACAGTTGGCGCAGCAGAAGGCGATCGGGCGCGATCTCGACCAGCGCCTGGCCGCGCTCCAGCCGCATTCCGAGATCGAGTGCGCGCAACGCCAGATCCTGCCCACGCCATTCACCGTCAAACTGTGGTTGGGCCGGACTACCGCCCAGCCGCATCTCGCCGTTCAGCTTCCCGGCGACTTGCCAGGCTTCGCCGATGAACGGCCCGAGCCACGCCACGTCGGGCACGACGGCCTGCAGGCGCCCTTGCCACGGAGCCTGCGGATCGATCAGCGAGGAGAAGCGACCGTCGGCCTGTCGCGCGCTCGACGCCGTCATGTCCGCGCTGATTTCGCCCAGCCGCGCGCCGCGCATCTGCGCTCGGGCAATCACACGGCCTTCACCCAGACTGGCCTGAATACGCGCTTCGCTCAGGCCGAGTGCCACTGAACCGAGGACCACATCGCCACTTTCGCGCCATACCGCGGCTCGCCCAACGGGCAGCGCCGCCGGCTTGCTGTCGAGCGCGAAATCCCATTCACCGTCGAGCAGCAACGGCTGCGGGTTGGCCTTGCTGATCGCCGTGAGCCCGGCGTGCAGCGCTGGAAACTCGGAGAGCAGCGCTTGCGGACGGAACTGCTGCCATCGCCCTGCGCTCAGCCAACGCCCCTGCTCGTGCCCGAGGCGATCGACCTGCATCTTGCCCAGCAAGCCGTCGATCGTCGCCGGACCGAAAGCAAACGCCGCGCTACGCAGACTCAATGGTGCCGGCGCGTCCAGATTCAGCAAGGGTTTGGCACTTGCCGCCTGACGGCTGCCGACGATCAATTCACTCAGCATGCCGTTCCAGGAAAGCGAGGAGACGCCACCCGATTGGCGCGCGACTTGCTCCTTGAGTCCACCCTCAAGTGCAAAGCGCAGCTCGCGTTGAT
>JAGNOM010000140.1 GCA_017990155.1 Propionivibrio sp.
CTGTTCGCGCGCGAGCGCTGCGACGTGATCGTCGCCGTCGGCGGCGGCAGCGCCATCGACTGCGCCAAGGCGATCGGTATCGTCCATGCCAACGGCTGCGACATCCGCGCGATGGAGGGCGCCGATCAGGTCGCCATGCCGGGGCCGCCGCTGATCTGCATCCCGACGACGGCGGGGACGGCGGCGGACATCTCGCAGTTCTGCATCATCGTCAACTCGCCCGAACGCTACAAGATGGCGATCATCAGCAAGACGGTCGTGCCTGACGTGGCGCTGGTCGATCCGGAATGCACGTTGACGATGGACGCCTACCTGACCGCTTGTACCGGCATCGATGTGTTGACGCACGCGATCGAGGCCTTTGTCTCGACCGCGAGTTCGCCGATCGTCGACGTGCATGCGCTGGCCGCCATCAAGCTCGTCTGGAACAACATCGAGCAGGCCGTTGCCGCGCCGCACGATCTGCCGGCGCGCGAGAACATGCTGCTCGCCAGCCTGCAGGCCGGCCTTGCCTTCTCGAATGCGAGCCTCGGCGCGGTGCACGCGCTGGCGCATTCACTCGGTGGTTTTCTCGATCTGCCGCACGGTGAATGCAACGCTTTGCTGCTCGAACACGTCGTGCGCTTCAACATCACGGGCGCGCCCGAGCGCTATCAGCAGATCGGCGAAGCGATCGGCCTCGACCTGCGTGGCATGAACGAGCGCGAACGGGCGAAACGGATGACCGAGGCGCTCGCGGCGCTGCGCAAGCGGGTTGGCATCCACGACAGCCTCGCGACGCGCGGCGTTCGTCCGGCCGATATTCCGGCACTGGCCGGCCACGCGGTCAAGGATGCGTGCATCGTCACGAATCCGCGCTATGCGACGTTGGCCGACGTGCAGGTAATTTACGAGGAAGCGATCTGAAATGGACGACTGGGAAGCCAAACGTGCCAGCATCGTCGGCCTTGGCGAACGCTCGTTCCACAAGAGCTACTACCCGCAGTTGCGCCAGAACATCGATCGTCTGGAGCGCTTTCACACGCTGCTCGACCAGACGACCGACTTCGTGATCCTCGTCGCCTTGCCCGACGGCGCGGTGACCGACGCCAATGCCGCGCTCGGGCGTCTGCTTGGCACGCCGGCCGAGAACCTGATCGGTCGGCCGTTTGCCGAGCTGGGCCTGGGCGATGCACAGGGTGTACTTGACGTTCTGCGCCAGGAAGTGGGCGACTGCGTGGCCGGTAGCCAGACGCCGGGCCATTCGGTGATCGTCGAGTTTTCTCCGCCCAACCGCTCGGGGGAATCCTTGTGGCTCGACTTCAACTATCGGGCGGCCGTGGTCGATAGCCGGCCGTACGGCGTGATGGTCGGCCGCGATATCACCGAGCGGCGACGCCACCATCAGGTAGTGACGGCGCTACTTGCGGAAAAGGAAGCGCTGCTCGAAAACGCGCTGGTCGGCATCATCATGGTGCGCCAGCGGCAGATCGTTTCGTGCAACCGACGTTTCGGCGCCATCTTTGGCTATCCGTCGGCGACGCTCGTCGGCCAGTCGACGCGCATCTTGTTCGAAACGGAAGACGCCTACGCCGCCTTTGGTGAGGAAGCGTATCGCAATCTCAGCGGCGGTGAAGCCTTCACCGCGACCTTGATGATGGCGCACGCCGACGGCAGCTCGTTCTGGTGCGAGCTAACCGGCAGTGCGGTCGATCCGCGCTTCCCGCGCGAAAGCAGCATCTGGATCTTTACCGACGTCACCGAACGCAAGTTGGCCGAGGAGCGCGCCCGGTTCCTGTCCTACCACGACGCCCTGACCGGCTTGCCGAACCAGCTCCTGCTGCAGGACCGTCTGCAACAGGCGATCGCCTTCTCCAACCGGGTGGGAACCAAGGTGGCGCTGATGGTGCTCGATATTGACCGCTTCAAGGCGGTCAATGATTTCCTCGGGCACGACGCCGGCAATCGCATGTTGGTCGCCGTCGCCGAGCGCCTGAAAGGGCAGCTGCGCGCCACCGATACGGTCAGTCGTCAGGGCGGCGACGAGTACCTTCTGCTGCTGACCAATCTGGCGGAACCGGACGCCGTGGTCACTTTCCTCGGCGAGCTTCTTCAGAGTTTTCGCGAACCGTTCAGGATCGATGAAACGGAGATGGCCATCTCCGTTTCGGTCGGCGTGACGATGTATCCGGAGGACGGCGCGGATTTCGGGACGCTGATGCGCAAGGCGGACATGGCGATGTATCGGGCCAAGGACGCGGGGCGCAACAGCTACCGGTTCTTCAACGAGGAAATGAACGACGCCGTCATCGAGCAGGTGACCCTTCATTCCGGGTTGAGACGCGGACTGGAAGCCGGTCAGTTTGCGCTGCATTACCAGCCGCAGATCGAGCTATCGAGCGGCCGACTGGTCGGCGCCGAGGCACTCATACGCTGGAACCATCCGGATCTCGGGCTGGTGTCGCCGGCCCGCTTCATCCCCGTCGCCGAAGAAACCGGCCTGATCGTCGAGATCGGCGACTGGGTTCTTCGTGAGGCCTGTCGCGAGGCCGCGCGCTGGATCGGGCTCGGCCTGAGCGAACCGCTGGTGGCGGTCAATCTGTCCGCCTTACAGTTCAGGCGCGGCGACATCGAGAAGTCGGTGACCAAGGCGCTTGAGGAATCGGGGCTCGAACCGCACATGCTGGAACTTGAATTGACCGAATCGATCCTGATCAGCGATACCGAGAACGTCCTGTCGACGGTCAAGCGTCTCAAGATCATGGGCGTCCGCCTGTCGATCGACGATTTCGGCACCGGCTATTCGAGTCTGTCCTACCTCAAGCGTTTCGAGGTCGACAAGCTGAAGATCGACCAGTCCTTCATCCGCGATCTGGCGACCGATCCCGAAGACGCCGCGATCGTGCGCGCCATCATCCAGATGGCCCATAGCCTGGGTCTGAAGACGATTGCCGAAGGCGTCGAGACGCAGGATGTCCTCGACCATCTGCGCCTCTTTCATTGCGATGAAACGCAAGGCTATTTCCATGCCCGGCCGTTGCCTGCCGATGATTTTGTCGCCTTCTTCCAGGCGCGCCTCGCCGGTCAAACCCAGCGCTGATCAGAGTACCTTCGGCTTGCGCGGTGCGTTGGCGAACAGGCGATCGTAGAGCCGGTTCGGCAGCACGCGCAGCAACTTGGCGACGACGCCCATCTGCCAGGGAATGACGGTGTAGCTGCTGCCGCGCTCGATGGCGCGCGCAAAGCGCCGCGCCGCTTCGTCGGGCTGCAGCAGGAAGGGCATCCGGTACGGGTTGATGGCAGTCATCGGCGTGGCGATGTAGCCCGGCGCGATGGTCAAGACCTTGATGCCCGAACTGCGCATCTCCAGGCGCAGGCTTTCGAGGTAGGTGATGACCGCCGACTTGGAGGCGCTGTAGGCTTCGGCACCGGGCAGGCCGCGAATACCGGCGACCGAAGCGATGCCGACCAGTCGGCCGCTCTTACCGTGTACGGCGGCGGCACGCATTGCAGCGATGAATGGCGAGAACGTGGCGGCCATGCCGAAGACGTTGATCTCGAAGATGCGCCGGATGACGGCGAGGTCCTCGGCGCATTCGGTCAGCGTGCCCGACGAGACGCCGGCGTTGGCGATGACGATGTCGGGGGCGCCGTGGCGCTTGATGAAGTCTTCCGCCGCTGCGTGCAACGCCTCGGCATCGGATACATCAAGGGGATAGCAGGAGATTCGTTCCGGGCCCGAGCCTTCGAGCGACCGGGCCAGCGTCTGGAGATGATCGCCGCGCCGGGCGACCAGACCGAGCGTCGCCCCCTGTGCTGCGTAGTGTTTCGCCAGTGCGTTGCCGATGCCCGAGGAGGCACCGGTGATGAAGACCTTGAGCACGGCGGGGCGGGCTTACTTCTTGGCGTTGCGTTCGTTGCGCGCCTTGTCGATCACCTTCTCGGCCAGCACCAGCAGTTCGTCGTGATTCTTGACTTGCTCGCCGACGACCAGGTAGCGCCCGTCCACCATCAGCGAGGGAACGCCGCGGATCTTTGCTGCGCGCGAGAGCGAATCGGCACGCTTAACCTTGCTATCGACCGAGAAAGACTTGAACTCGTCGCTGAATTTCTTGGCGTCGACGCCCTGCGAAACGACCCATTCCTGGATGCTCTTGTCGTCGATCAGCTTCAGCCCCTTGACGTGGATGGCGTCAAAGACGGCGGCGTCGAGCTTTGCCATCTCGCCGGTACCCTCCAGCGCGTAGAACAGCTTCGCCATCAGGACGTAGAACGGGCTGTTGAAGCTGACCGGAACCCGCTTGAACTCGACGTCGGCCGGCAGCTTCGCCGCCCATTTCTTGATGATTGGGTTGAGATCGCTGCAATGAGGGCAGGCGTACGAGAAGAATTCGATGACCTCGATTTTCGCCGGGTTGTCGGCTTGCAGCGGCGGCTTGATTTCAACGAAGTCGCGTCCGACCGCGAGTTGCGCCTGAACCGGCATGGCCAGCACAAGCAGGCTTAGGAGAGCGACGACGTAGGCGGCGAGGCGTCCGGTGAGCGTGTTCTTCATTGTTTCCTTAGTCCTTTTTTACGATGTTGGCTTCGATGCCCTGGCTGGAGAGCTCGGCGCGCATGTGATTGACTTCGTCCTGTTTCTTGAACGGGCCAAGACGGACGCGATACCAGACCTTGTCCTGAAGCATCACTTGCTGCACCGACGCCTCTGCTCCCATTAACGCGAGTTTGGCTTTCTGGTTGTCAGCATCGGCGGCGTTCTGGAAAGAGCCGGTCTGCAAATAGACCGGGTCCTTGAGCGCGCCTTCCTTGGCTTGCTTCTCCTTTTCCTTCTCCGCATCCGACTGCTTCTGGGCGGTTTGGTTCGCCTCGTCCGCTTTCGGATCGGGGATCGCCTCGGCGTTGCCGGGCAGGATCTTGTAAAAATCGAAGCGCGGCTTGCCGTCGTCGGTCGTGGTCGGCTCCGGAACCGGATCGCCGGGCTTGCCGGGCAGTGCCAGCGGTGTGGGCGTACCGTTGGCGCCGACGGCCGACGGCGGACGCTGGCCTTTATCGGCAAACGGCGTTGGCGATTTGTTGATGTACCAGACGACACCGGCGGCGGCGACGACGCCGATAACGAGGCCAAGGAACAGGCCGATCAGCGTGCCGCCTCCCGATTTCTTTCTGTTGCCCGAAGAGCGGCTCTTGCGGGGCTTCATGTCACGACTCATGTGCGTCTCTCGGATTCAATACTTACATCGATTGCGGACAGCTGACGCCAAGGAGGGCCAGGCCGTTGCGGATGACCTGGCGCACCGCACCGGCCAGCGCGATACGCGCGTCCTTCAGCGCAACGTCGTCGACCAGCATGCGTTCGGCGTTGTAGTAGCTGTGGAACTCGGCGGCCAGATCCTTGAGGTAGAAGGCGACCATGTGCGGCGCCAGTTCGCGTGCTGCCGATTCGATGACCTCGGGAAACTCGCTGAGCTTGGCGGCGACGGCCAGTTCGTAGGGGCTCTCCAGGCGTGAGAGATCGGCTTTGGCCAGCGCTTCCTCGTCGCCGTCCCACTGCGCGAAAACCGAGCACAGGCGGGCGTGGGCGTACTGGATGTAGTACACCGGGTTCTCGTTGGTCTGGCTCTTGGCGAGATCGAGGTCGAAGTCGAGATGCTGGTCGGACTTCCTGAGCACGTAGAAGAAGCGGCAGGCGTCGTTGCCGACGTCCTCGCGCAGCGTGCGCAGGGTGACGAACTCGCCGGAGCGCGTCGACATCGACGCTTTCTGGCCGTTGCGGTAGAGCACGGCGAATTGCACGAGCGCCACGTCGAGCACATCCGGGTCGAGTTCAAGCGCCGCCAGCGCGCCCTTGACGCGCGGGATGTAGCCGTGGTGGTCGGCGCCCCAGATGTTGATGATGCGCTCGAAGCCCCGCTCGTACTTGTTCAGGTGATAGGCGATGTCGGAGGCGAAGTAGGTGTACAGACCGTTGTCGCGCTGTACGACGCGATCCTTCTCGTCGCCAAAAGCCGTCGACTTGAACCACTTGGCACCGTTCTGCTCGTAGACGTGGCCGGCCTTCTCGAGCTGCTCGACGCAACGTGCGACGAGGCCGGTGTCGAACAGCGACTTCTCCGAGAACCAGACTTCGAAATGCACGCCGAAGTCCTCAAGGTCGCTGCGGCAGTCTTCCAGCTGTTCTGTCAGCACGTGGTTATGCACGTAATCCCACTCTTCGCCGAGCAACTCCTTGGCGCGCGCGATCAGCGCGTCGAGATGCGACTCGCGTTGCGCCTTCGCCTCGTCGTCCGAGCGGTCGCCTTCCGGCAGCCCGGGCGTACCCTTGAGTGCATCGGCGGCGGTGCGGACCAGCTTCCCGCCGTGCGCGATCTTCATCTGTTCGGCCATGTCGCATACGTAGTCGCCCTGGTAGGCGTTCGGCGGGAACGGCAGGTGCTCGCCGAAGAAGTCGAGATAGCGCAGCCAGCACGACAGGGCGAGGATGTCCATCTGACGCCCGGCGTCGTTCACGTAGTACTCGCGCGTCACGTCCCAGCCGGCGTAGGCGAGCAGCGACGACAGGCTGGCGCCATACGCCGCGCCACGGCCGTGGCCGACGTGCAGCGGGCCGGTCGGGTTGGCCGAGACGAATTCGACCTGCACCTTCTTCTTGCCGCCGGCCTGCGAGCGCCCGAACGCGTTGCCCTGCGCCAGCACCGTACGTACAACCTCAAGCTTCGCGGCAGGCAGCAGATGGAAGTTGATGAAGCCAGCGCCGGCGATTTCCGTCTTGCCGACAAATGGCGATTTCGGTATTTCCGACAGCAGCAGCTGTGCCAGCTCGCGCGGATTGCGCTTCATCGCGCGCGCCAGCTGCATCGCCAGGTTGCAGGCGAAGTCGCCGTGCGCTACCTGCTTGGGGCGCTCGAGAACGATGGCGGTGTCGGCCTGATCGGGTGCGACGCTCATCAACGCAGCGCGCATCAGTTCGGAAAGATGAGTTTTTATATCGTGGGTCATTACGGAGCTTTGTCTTGGAAATGGCGCAAACGCCGATTATACGACGCGCGCGCGGGCGGCGCGCCATACAACCATGACGCAGCCGAGGTCAGGCGGGCGGGCTTTCAGCGGCGACGATCTGCGGCCGGATGCGCACGGCCCACATGACGCCGGCAATCAGCAGGCCGATGCCGAGCAGCGTCACCGGCTCCGGCCAGGCGCCGCGCAGGATGAAGGCATAGGTGAGCGCGGCCAGTGTTTCAAAGACGATCAGCTGTCCGGCGAGGGCTGTCGGCAGGCGCTGGCTCGATTCGTTCCAGCAGACCGTGCCGAGCCACGACGCGAAGAGACCGATGGCGACCATCAGGCCGACGAAAAACGCCGGGCGCGGCCCGAACGGCATGGCGAACGAACCGCCGCCGATTGTCATCGTCGTCCACAGCATGGCGTAGCCGACCAGCGCCAGCGGCAGCGTGGCGATGCCTTGCGCCGTCGCCCAGGTGCG
>JAGNOM010000141.1 GCA_017990155.1 Propionivibrio sp.
TTGCTCGGCGTCGTCCATGATGAAGACGCGGCGCACGTACAGCTTGATGCCGTGGCGCGCGTTGCGGTCCCACATGTCGAACGGCGCGCGCTGCGGGATGTAGAGCAGCTGCGTGTACTCCTGCTTGCCCTCGACCTTGGCATGCACGTAAGCAAGCGGCTCCTCGAAGTCGTGCGCGACGTGCTTGTAGAACTCCTTGTACTGTTCGTCGGTGATCTCCGACTTCGGGCGCGCCCACAGCGCCGAGGCCTGGTTGATCGTCTCGTCCTCGTCCGTTTCGACCTGCTCCTTCTTTTCCTCGTCCCACTTCTCGCCCTTCATCAGGATCGGCAGCGTGATGTGGTCCGAGTACTTGCGCACGATCTGCTTGAGCTTCCAGCTCGACAGGAAGTCGTCCTCGCCGTCGCGCAGGTGCAGGATGACGTCGGTACCGCGACCAGCCTTCTCGACCATCTCGACCGTGAACTCGCCCTCGCCCGCCGACTCCCACTTGACAGCCTGATTGGCCTCGACGCCAGCGCGACGGGAAATGACGGTCACCTTGTCGGCGACGATGTAGGACGAGTAGAAACCAACGCCGAACTGTCCAATCAGATGTGCATCCTTGGCCTGATCGCCAGTCAGCGCAGAGAAGAATTCGCGCGTGCCGGACTTGGCGATGGTACCCAGATGCTCGACGGCTTCGTCGCGCGTCAGACCGATGCCGTTGTCGGAAATGGTCAGCGTGCGCGCTTCCTTGTCGAGCGAAAGACGGATCTTCAGATCCGCGTCGTCACCGAAAAGACCCGCGTTGTTCAGCGCCTCGAAGCGCAGCTTGTCGCAAGCGTCGGACGCGTTTGAAACCAGCTCGCGCAGGAAGATTTCCTTGTTGCTGTACAGCGAGTGGATCATCAGCTGCAGCAGCTGTTTGACCTCGGTCTGAAAGCCCAGTGTTTCCTTGGTAGCGGACATTGATTGACTCCGTGAAATACGTTGATCTGGATCGGGAAGATGGGCCGGCGCGACAGGGCGCCCGGCGTCGTCGGCTGAAGTGGGGGCAGTAACGGGCTTTTCAAGCCCTCGTGGCTACGGAATCAGGGCTCGATCGCGAGGTACTCGACGCTCAACACCTCGATCTCACGCATCCCGGCCGGACTCTGGAAACGCACGACGTCGGCCTCGCGTGCCTTGATCAGCGCCCGCGCGAGCGGCGACACCCAGCTGATGCGATTGCGCGAAAAATCCGTCTCGTCGATGCCGACGATCTGATAGGTCTGCTCTTCGCCCTTCTCGTCGGCAATCGTCACCGTCGCGCCGAAGAAGACCTGATCGAGACTCTCCTGCCGCGCCGCCGGATCGACGACTTCGGCGAGATCCATCCGCTTCGTCAGAAAGCGGATGCGCCGGTCGATCTCGCGCAAGCGCCGCTTGCCGTAGATGTAATCGCCGTTTTCCGAGCGATCGCCGTTCGACGCCGCCCAATGCACGACTTCGACGATATGCGGCCGCTCGACGCGCAGGAGCTGATCAAGCTCGGTCTTGATGCGCGCATAACCGCCCGGCGTGATGTAGTTGCGCGTGCCGTTCGGCAAAGCGAGCGAGGGCTCCAGTTCGTCCTCGTCGTCGCCGTCGTTTTCGCGGGTAAAGGCCTTGTTCATGCGAATCAGTAACTGATGGCGTAGGCCGCGACATCGACGCGAACCATCTCGCGCCCGAGCGCCAGCGCCGTGTATCGGGCGAACGTCGTGGCCCAGTTCTGCCCGTCGGCAAACCGCTGCTCGCCGCCGCCACGGGCGACGTCCAGGATCTTGTCGATGATCAGAACCTTGCCGACCGGATTGACCGGATCGGTCTTCAGTTCCGAAAACTCGCGATCGAACCAGCGCCGCGCCTCCTCGGGCGAGCTTTCCGCAAGCTCTTCCGGCGAAAGCTTGTACTGATACTCCCGATCTTTGCCAAACACCACAGTAACGTAATAGAACATGCGCCCCCCAAGCATCCCCGGGCATCTCCGGGATTTCGATCGTGCCTATTGATGAGGCCCGAAGTTAGATGAATTCGTCACCCCGGCGAAGGCCGGGGTCCAGTCGGCGCTTGCTCTCCGATACTGGATACCGGCTTTCGCCGGTATGACGGCGACCTTCTACTTCATCGGGCAGGAACAATATTCTATTCTTCCCGCCGGAGATCGGACACATCGCCCGGCGGAACGCTCACCTTCCGATTCCCGCTTCTTCCGCCACTTTTTCGCGGGCGAGAAATTGCTGTCCTTGTCCGCGCGTCGTGACAGGCCTTGTTTGCAGGATGCTGAGCTTGCCGTTGGCAATCCCGAACTCGATATCCTGCGACAAGGCGTAGTGCTCTTCCAGGGCGATGGCGATATTCGCCCGAATATCATTTTTTGACAGACAGGGGACGTCGCGCAGATGGCTTTCGACCGGCACGATCGATGTTCCGTTGCCGGAGGATCGCTGCTTGACCATGAATGCCTTGTTGCCGACGTGAACGCTCACCACCGAACTGTCAGCCTTATCTACGTAGTAACGATCGACACCGACGACGCCGGACACGACGCCTTCGCCGAGGCCATACCCGGCTTCGATCACGATCACGTCGCGGCCGCTCACCGGGTCGGTGGTGAAGATCACGCCGGAGACCTGCGAGTCGAACATCTGCTGCACCACGATCGCCAATTTCGCCGACCCTTGCCGAACGGTACGATCGCTCTGGTAGAGGATTCCCCGTGTCAGCCAGAACGAGGTCCATACCTCCTTGATCCAGTCGAGGATCTCGGCCGGGCTGACGAAGAGGAAGGTTTCGGCCGCTCCGGCGAACGCGGCCTCTTCCGTGTCTTCCTGGAGACCGGACGAGCGCACGCTCACGAAGCCGTTGCGCAAGCCGCAGGAATCGACCGCGGCCATGATTTCCCGACCCAGACCGGCCCCGGGCTCCAAGGTGCCGCGACGTATCAAGGCACGAATTCGTTTCGCCGCGTCGGCGATCTTCGCGCGCTTGTCCTTTTCCGAGACCTCGCGTGTGCTGAGAATGGCCTCGATTTCCGACGTCAGTCGCCGGTACGCCTCGTGAATGCCGCTCTCCTCGAGAAACCGGTCGAACGCCAGCGTGGTCACCATGAACGCCGGCGGTATCGACGCGCCGTGGTGCTTGACGACGTGCGCGATTTCTCCAAGATTCGCGCCCTTGCCGCCGACCAGCTCCACGTAATCGGCATCGACTTCGTCGAGCAGCAGGACCGCGTTCTGAAGTTGCGCAATCCGTGCCCTCTTCGCTCGCGTCAGCTCGTCGGCCTTGATCTGCAAGTGGGCGACCCTTGCCCGCGCGACAAGGCCGTCCTCCCGCATGCGTTTGAGCGTTCCGCTCAGCGCCTCCTGGACTTCACGTTTCATGCGGTAATACGCG
This sequence comes from Propionivibrio sp., assembly GCA_017990155.1. GTDB lineage: Bacteria > Pseudomonadota > Gammaproteobacteria > Burkholderiales > Rhodocyclaceae > Propionivibrio. The sequence continues at coordinate 3,400 of JAGNOM010000141.1, forward strand.
TCGCCGAGTTGCCCGGCGGGGTCTTCGATGTCGATGAAGTCCCGTACTCTGGCGTATTCACTGAGTGGAAAGACTTTTCCTACGGCACCCGGATACCGATCCAGCACGAGTCGAGCTTGTGTTCTGTCCATTGTCAGAACCAGATCTGCCTCGTGAATATCGGTTTCTGCAAGACCGCTGCTTCGGTGATTCGAAGCAATGATGTCGTCCTCGAACAGCAATATCGCCTGGCTACCCTCGGACATCGGCCTGCCGTCCGCAGCGGCGACCCCGCGCGAATGCACCTCGACACCGTTTATTCCGTCGGCAGCCAGCATCTTGTTCAACAGGAATTCGGCCAAGGGGCTGCGATCCACGTTGCCCGTGCAGACGAGCAAGACCTTCACCGGCTTTATTTCCCCGGCGCGGTGTCCGAGACGCCGCAGCGCCTTGCGCATCGTGGGCAGGTCCGCTTCGTTGAGATCGCGCCCGGTCAGGGCTTCAACGTCATGCAGCGCCTCGGCTTTCAGCAGGGCGATGCGCGGATGCCGGCGCAAGGCCTGAAGCCGCTCTCGAAGCGCATCCAGTCGCGGATCGCACAGATCGAGATTGTCCGCCAGCATCGCCACCTGTGCCCACAGACGCTCGACGATGGCCACCGTGTTGAGCGCTCTCCAGAGTACCGTCACGGCGCCAATGCTGTGCTCGACGTCGGACAGGAGCCCTTCGAGTTCGGCAAACGCGTTGTCGGAAACGGTCTTGATCAGGCGGGCGATGTTGTCCGTTTCGCACGCGGCAAGTTCACGGCGCGAGCGACGCACGACCTCGATCAGTTGCTTGCGCACGGCGGCATTGATGCGCTTGTTCCATAACGCTTCCGCCAAGATCAGGACGAGGCCGTCGGAAACGACTTCACCGCGCGCGTGTTGAGCATCCACCGCCAACGGAACCGTACTCAGCCAGGCTTCCAGATCCGCCGGGGATTTTGCTCCCGAGCCAACGCGGCGAATCAGTTCGTGCAGTGGTTCGAGGGGGATTCCGGCCATCGGCATGACCGAGGCGATTCCCTGCGACGCCCAAACCATCACTACGCTTCCCTCGCGAATATCGATCGTCTCGGAAACCATCGACTCGCTGACCCAGAAGCCTTCGTCGGTCCTGGAGGTTTTTCCGGGGCGCCGTTCCTCGATGCGGACGACGGTGCCTTCGGGCGACGGTATCCACTCGGCGTGCGGCAGGATCAACGACGGGATACCAAATTCACGGGTCGTCACGCCGGCGTGGCTGAGCAGGCCGCCACTGGTAACGAGGACCGCTTCGGCGGTACGAATGGCCTCGATGTCTTCGGGTGTCGTGAACGGGATCAGCAGTACGCGCCCTTCGCGATCCTGCGGATTGGCGCTGTATTCGCGATCGAAGGTGATGCGTCCGATGCGGATGGCCCCGTCGCCGACCGACGCCACCAGCCCATGGACCGCCTGTCCACTGAACCCGTCGGACGCCCGTGATTGTTCGACCAGCAGGCGGTGCGAAATGAGCTTGCGGAACGCTGGTAGCCGGAGCCTGGCGGGGACCGAATAGGCGCATTTGCGCAGCAAGCGTTTCAGGCTGGCGATCGAGAGCCACTTGCCGTCGCTGGTTGGCGTCAGGTGATGGCCAAAGGCGTACAGGATCGAACGGTTCTGATCGTCGGCCAGGCCGTAGATGACCAGCCATTCGTTGGGCGCGATCTCTTGCTGCGCGCGCTCGACCTTGAGCTGGTCGATGCTGCCGATGGTATCGAAGTTGAGATGGAGGTCGCTCTCTTTCAGCAGCACGGCCGTAAGCAGTGCTTCGTGTTCGCGCGCCAGCACGCTCCGGATGATCTCCTTCAACGGCAGGTAGGCCGGATTGCGCTCCAGCAAGCCTCGACGATCGGGCCTCAGTTCGCCACGCGCCAGCGCTTCGCGGCAGGGGCCGTTGAAGAGTCGATCAACCACGTCCTGCCCAACGCCGCCAATACCCGATGGGATGACCGCCATGTCGAAGGTGCGCAATACGGCGTTGAGTGCGAAAAACAGACGCTGACGAACCGTCCGCCGTTCTTCGGACGCATACGCGTTGAACGCACTGAGCGCCTTCGGGCCGCTGAACTCGCAGTACGTTGCGAAGGGCATGCCGTCCCCGCGATAGGCGAACGGGATCTTTCCCTCAACCAGAAACAGCCGGGCCATCGCGGCGGCGAACTCGTGGATCTTCTCCGCTTTGGCCCGACCCGCGAGACTCCCCGGTGGCGCATTCGCCAGGAAGATGTACGCCATCGCGTAATCGAGATCGCGCAGCGACCAGATCAGGCGCAGGACGACGATCAGTGCGCGCTCGATCTGCCGGTCGGTGCGCGCGCCGTGGTCCTTGTCCAGGTAGCCGGTGACCAGGATCTCGATCAGGCTGCTCCGGTCCACGGTGACGGTCAGCCCGGCCTCTTTCAGCACCGTTCCGACGAATTCGGCGCGCAGCGCCTGCGGCAGTTCCGCTCCGCCCTGGAAACTCTGCAGCCGGATCAGGCCCTCGGCGTCCGGGTCCGCGATGTTGGCGGACAACTCGACGCGATGCTCGCCCAGGCTCACGCTATAGACGATGTGCTTGTCGATCAGCACGAACGTACCGGGGCAGGGGCCAGCCAGCCACTGAGCGGCGCGTGCAATCGCCGCCAGGCCGCGATGCCGGATCAGCCCATTCACGACGATCGGCGAGTCGTCCAGCCGCGCTATCCGGATGTCCTCGGTCTGCTCGCCGCCGATGCGGCCGACGGTCACGCTCATGTCCGCGTGGGCAGTCGTCAGGCGTTGCTCCAGCGCCTTGTTGCCGCGGTCGTGCAGAAAGCGGATCAGCGCATGCACCGTGGTCGGCTCGCCGGTAGGGCTTTCCGCCATTTCCGTAATCTTGTGGCGCAACGCAGCGGACAAGCGGTCATGCTGATCCAGCTTGGCCCAGGCACGATCAAGGTCGCGCACGATCCTGTCATGGAAGGCGAGCGCGGCGTCGGCATCGGTCGAAAAAGCCACCAGTCGATACGCTTCAACCATCTTCGCGACCAGTGAAACGATGCACAGCGCCGTCGACTTGGTCATCTGGTGCGCGTGCGTGACGATCAACTGCAGCGCATCGTAGTTGGGCTTGACCAGGTTATCCCGGATATTGAGGTACTGCGCACGCAGTCGCTGCCGGGCTTCGGCGTTGGATGACGCCTCCCTGGAGAGATCGCAAAGCAGCACGTAGTACCCGGCGTCGCTCGCGCCTTCGCCTTGCAACACGCCGACGCCATCTCCCTCAACCCACGGCGGCATCTGCGCACTGCCACAGTCCACCGGATAGGCCAGCTGATACCCGCCCAGATTGACCCCGGAATCGTGGACGTCAACGACGGCGATCAAGCGCAGTTTGTCCAGCCGATCCCAGGACTGGACGATGCCGACGAAACGCTGCGCCCCAAGCGCACGGCGCACGATTGCAAGATTCCTGACGAGGTCCGCCAACCCGCCCGGGCTTTTAACGATCGACCGCGAGAAACCCTGGCTGCTCATTTTCTTGAGGTTGATCAGCCGCTGGAGTCGGACGACCGTCCGGCCGCCATACAGCGCTTCAAGCAGATCAAAAGCCAAAGCAAACCGCGCCTCGAGTTCCGCCTCGACGAGCGCCGAAGCCGGCACACTGCATTGAGACGAAGACTGTTTCATCAGCGCCGGATCGTGGTCGGAATCATCCGCGGGCCGATGATGCCTGCGGAGATGCACATCGATTTCGGCGATGCTGTGCCTGATGACCTGCTCATCGTCAGCAGAGAGATTCGCCCCCAGGCAGCCCTGGAAAAAAGCCCACGTGTGTGCGAGGCATCCGTAGCAATGCCCGCTTCACCAGACTCGTTCTCACCGACATGGCCGATTTGGCGCGCGCGAATGCTCCGGACAGCAGCAACAATGTCTTTATC
>JAGNOM010000142.1 GCA_017990155.1 Propionivibrio sp.
CACCAAGAATTATAAGAAACGCGCTTTTCGTTCTTTTTTGAAGTTACGCGCTACCAAGGAGTGGTAGTTCAGTTGGTTAGAATACCGGCCTGTCACGCCGGGGGTCGCGGGTTCGAGTCCCGTCCACTCCGCCACAAACACCGATTTTTGCGTGAATTTGTAACGTGAAAATCGAAAAATCCCAAGCGCAACTCAGCCTATACCCCGCTGGCCGGTAACTTGCTCACGGCCGCCTGCGCATGGCTCGACGTACAAGTCGCTCATCAGATCGACAAGTACCGACGGTCCTCCGAAGGCGCCGTTGTTCGGTGCTAGAAAACGGATTCGCGGAAGAGGCGATCGCCATTCCAGCAGAGGTACTCGCCACGGTTCTCGTGCCAGTCCGCGAGAACCCATCGCTCGACGTGGATTCCGTCGATCTGATGGTCGTGGGTTGCCGGGTGGTGCGTATGCCCATGAATGAAGGTGGCGTAGCCATGATCGCGCAGGAAGTCGTCGGTCGCAGCGGGGTTGAGGTCCATCAGATGGGCATGCGCCTGTTGCAGTTTCTCCCGCTTTGAGTCTTCGCTTTGTCGCCGCAAGGAACTGGCGATTGCTTTGCGTTCCTCCAGTGATTTCTCGAGAAAAGCGCGACGCCATGCAGGGCTGCGAACCTGGGCGCGAAAGGCTTGGTATTGCGGGTCATCGGTGCATAACCGGTCGCCGTGTGAAAGGACGAACTGCCACTCCGGGAGCGTCAGGACAAAGGGGTCGGGCAACAGTGTGGCGCCCGATCGCGTCGCGAAATCATCGCCCAGAAGAAAATCGCGGTTACCGTGCATCAGTCTGACTTCGACGCCGGCATCTGCGACTACGCGCAGCGAATCGATGATCGTGCGGTTGAACGAGTCGTCCGCATCGTCGAGTACGTCGTCTCCAAGCCAAACGTCAAAAAGATCGCCAAGGATAAACAGGCGTTCGGCGGATGGCGCGCACCGCTCAAGATAGCGAAGGAATATCCGGGTGATCGCCGGCGACTGCGGTGAGAGGTGCAGGTCTGAAATGAAGTGGATCACGGGCGAATTTCAGACCTGGCAAGGTTCAGTTAGCAGACTTCCGCGCGCTCTATGATTACATCTTCCTTGGGAACGTCCTGATGGAAGCCAGCACTGCCGGTCTTGACGCCCTTGATCTTGTCCACGACTTCGGTGCCGTCAACGACCTTTCCGAACACGCAGTAGCCCCATCCGTTGGCATTGGGGGTCTTGAAGTTCAGGAAGTCGTTATCCGCAACGTTGATGAAGAACTGTGCGGTCGCCGAGTGCGGATCGGACGTTCGTGCCATCGCGATCGTGTAGCTATCGTTCTTGAGGCCATTGTCGGCTTCATTCTTGATCGGATCCTTGCACGGTTTTTGTTTCATGCCCGGTTCAAAGCCGCCGCCCTGGATCATAAATCCGGGGATGACGCGGTGGAAGATGGTGTTGTCGTAATGCCCGGCTTCGGCGTAGGAGATGAAGTTCTTTGCTGATTCCGGTGCTTTTTCAGCGTCGAGTTCAATGCTGATGGTGCCGAAGTTGGTATGAAGCTTGATCATGGATATTCCTTACTTGGTATCAGGGGTGACTTTGACAGACTGGATGACGACCGGTTCGACGGGAACGTCTTGGAACATGCCGCGATTGCCCGTTCGAACCTTTGCGATCTTGTCTACGACCTCGAGTCCTTGCGTTACTTTGCCGAACACGGCGTAACCCCAACCATCCCGCGACGGGTAGTCAAGCGCCGAATTGTCCTTGTGGTTGATGAAGAACTGTGCGGTTGCCGAATGTGGTTCGGCACGTCGTGCCATCGCGATGGTTCCTCGCGTGTTTTTCAGGCCGTTTTTGGCTTCGTTGGGGATCTGGGCGCCGGTCGGTTTTTCGCCCATGTCCTTGGTGAATCCGCCGCCCTGAATCATGAATCCGTCAATTACGCGGTGAAAGATGGTTCCGTTGTAGTAGCCATCTTTCGCGTACTGAAGGAAGTTCTTGACCGAAATCGGCGCTTTTTCGGAATCAAGCTCAATCACGATCATTCCCATGCTTGTCTGCATTTCGACGGACGGGGCTGCTTGGGAGGCAAGTGTTGCAAGTGCGAGCATCAATCCAGCAGCGAACCTCGATATTTTCTTCAACAGCATCATGCGGCTCCTTCAAAAATGATCTTCCATGTACCATCCTCGCGGATCCAGTACAGGCTCTTCTTCATCTGGTTTTTCAGGTTGTTGCTCTGATAGTCCTGTTCGAACGTGACGACCACCAGTTCATCCTTCCCTGGATTTCGGAACATGGAAAGGTTGGACAGCTTGACCTTGATCCATTCCTTGCCGGTATTGACCTGGCGCTTTTGCTCGGCAAACTGCTCCAGGCTTTGGGCCTTGGTTGTGAAGTTTTTCGAATAATGTTTCAGGTAGCGATCGATATCCCGGCTTTCCCAGTCCTTGCGCCAGTCTTCGATCTTTTTGTTGAGGGCCGTTCTTTCGTTTTGCCAGTCGTCAAGCGTCAGCCACTCGATCGAATTACTGATGATGACGGGCGTCAGGCCGATTTGCAGGTTCTTGGCGAGAGAGTCGAGGTCGGTGTTGGAGAGGACGACGCAACCGTCGGAGGCTTTTGGTGGGCGCGAAAACGTGTCCGATGGGGTGCCATGCAGCCAGATGCCATGCCCGTTTCGCCCTTGGCGCTTATCCCATTCGTTGGGATAGTTGATCGGAAACGCACCAGTCCCGTAGAAATCACCGACCTTTTTGGGCGACAGGCTCGAAGTGACGTGGTAAACGCCGACCGGTGTCTTCTTGTCACCCTCACGTTTTTTTTCAGCGCCCAGTTTGCCGTGGGAGATGTAGTAATCGGCCACAAAACGCGGCCGACCGTTGTCATTCTGGTAAAGATAGAGCCTGGACTTCTGCGTATCGACGACAATCGCATTCTTCTGATCCGGCTGCATCTGCAGAAGGTAGCGCGGAACGTAGTCAGCGGTTGCCGCGCGGCTACGATAGGCCTTGAGACGTGCAACCGCTTCGTCGCGAAGATCGCTCAGTTTCTCCTGCGGGGCGTTGCTGGCGTTGCCAAAGGTTGAGATTGGCTTGCTGCGTGCCAGCAGTAGATCCCCTTTGATCAGGTGGCCGAGCCTGAACGTCGGGTATTGATTCAGAAGCGACTCGGTTAGCTGTAGCGCTGATTCAAGCCGATTGCTTTCAATCTCGGTAAATATTCGCGAGAGTTGAGGCTCCAGCCCAGAGTCCGAATACGTAAGTGCCGGACGACTGGTTGCATCAGCACCTTTGAACCATACGGCCCCCGCCGTCGCGACTGCGGCCGACAGGATAAGCGCTAACGTTCCCTTGAAAATCAACCGACACGTTCCTGCTGAATTAGCCACTTGCTACCGGATTTCACGAAAACCAGTGTTTTGCCGGTGGAAGACTTGAGCGAGGACGACACATAGTTTTGCCGGAACCTGACCGTTGCCTTGTTATCGGCAATGGACACTTTAATATCCTCGACTGAAACCTGAAGCTTGCCGGGTTTGTCGATTCGTTTGGCGCGTTCGGCCTCCCACTCTTTGCGGGCAATACCTTTCGGCGTCTGGAAGTCGTTGGCATAGTAGCTCAGGTAGCCTTTCACATCCTTGCGCGACCAAGCGTTGACCCAACCAAGCAGTGACTTCCGAACCTCGGCTTCGCCGACTGCTTGCTGCGGCTCTTCCTTGGGCGCCTTGGCTTCTTCTACAGTCTTTGTGTCTGGGGTCTTGGCTACCGGTGGGGCGACGGCAGCTTTTTCCGCGGGTTTGACGGGCGGCGTGATTGAAGCAGCCGGCTGCACCACTGCGGGTTTGACGGGCTCGGTTGTCGGTTGCGGCGCCGTTGCACCCGGCTTGCCAGGTTTGGCCGTGCTGATCAAGTCCTTGATCATCGAGAGCTTGGTCTGCGTTGCTGCGTTCGACGAGTCGAGCTGGAGTGCCTTGTCGTAGGCCTGGCTTGCGAGCTTGGCATAGACGTCGCCCAGGTTTTCGTGAGCGATGGAGTAGCTTGGGTGGGTGCGAATGGCCATTTCGAGCGCCGTCCGTGCCTTGTCGTATTGCTTCTGCTGAGCGTAAAGCACAGCCAGGTTGTTGTAGGGTTCCGGTAACTCCGGGAAGTCTTCAGTCAATTTGGTAAAGACCGCAATGGCGTCTGCAGAACGTCCCAATTCAGTCAGGATCAGTCCTTGCATGAAACGGCCCTGCGCATCTTTCGGCTTGGTCGAGATATAAGCGTCGACTTTATCGAGCGCCTGCGGCATCTGGCCCTGCTTCATCAGACTCTGAATTTCGGGCAGCGTTTGCGCGTGGGCGGACAGAACCGAAACACTCAGGAACAAGCCGACAAAAACGGCTGAAAGGCGCGCCAATGAAGGCGTTTGGGAGTCTTGACGCATCGTTATGGTATACTTAGAAAAGTTGATGACTTAACTGCCGGATTCTAGCAAGAAGCGCGTCGATTCCCAAGTTTTCCTTATGCTCCCGGTCGTTCGCGGAGCGCCTTCGTGAGCCGAAAATGCTGAAAATCTACAATACCCTTGTCCGGGAAAAGCAGGAGTTTGTCCCCATCGAGCCTGGCAAGGTCCGCATGTACGTCTGCGGAATGACCGTCTATGACTACTGTCATTTGGGTCATGCGCGCGTTCTGGTTGTCTTTGACATGGTTCAGCGTTGGCTGAGGGCCAGCGGTTTCGCTGTGACCTATGTACGCAACATCACCGATATCGATGACAAGATCATTCGTCGCGCCCAGGAGAGCAGCGAGACGATCGGCGAGCTCACGAACCGCTTTATCGGCTTCATGAACGAGGATTCGGAAGCGCTTGGCGTTGAGCGTCCGGATCACGAGCCGCGTGCGACCGAGTACGTGCCGCAGATGCTGGAACTGATCAACCAGCTGGAAAAGAACGGGCTCGCGTACAAGGCGACCGATGGCGACGTGAACTTTTCTGTGCGCAAGTTTCCTGGATACGGAAAACTCTCCGGCAAGTCGCTCGATGACCTGCGCGCGGGTGAGCGTGTGGATGTTGACCAGGCCAAGCACGATCCGCTTGATTTTGTGCTCTGGAAGCACGCCAAGGAAGGCGAACCCTCCTGGGCTTCGCCGTGGGGTAACGGTCGACCGGGCTGGCACATTGAATGCTCGGCGATGAGTTCCGATCTCTTGGGCAAGCATTTCGATATTCACGGTGGTGGGCAAGACTTGCAGTTTCCGCACCACGAAAACGAGATTGCCCAGTCGGAGGGCGCTCACCAGTGCAGCTTTGTGAATTACTGGATGCACAACGGCTTTGTGCGTGTTGACGATGAAAAGATGTCCAAGTCGCTTGGCAATTTCTTCAGTATCCGGGAAGTGCTCAAAAAATACGATTCGGAGGTCGTTCGCTTTTTCATTCTTCGCGCGCATTACCGCAGTCCGCTCAACTATTCGGATGTGCATCTCGATGATGCTCGCCAGGCCTTGGGTCGCCTCTACACGTCGCTCAAAGCGGTGCAGGGTGGCGAAGCGGCGGTGGATTGGAGTGAGGTGTATGCGCAACGCTTCAAGTCAGCAATGGACGACGACTTCAATACGCCGGAGGCATGTGCCGTCTTGTTCGACCTGGCGTCAGAGGTCAATCGCGGGAAATCTCCAGCGCTGGCGACTCAACTGAAAGCGCTCGCTGGTTTGCTTGGTTTGCTGAAGCGCGATCCGCAAACCTTCCTGCAGGCGATACCTTCTGGTGGAGAGGTGGACGTTGAGTTTTCGGCCGATAGAATTGAGACGCTGATTGCTGATCGCGCTACGGCAAAGAAGAGCAAGAATTTCGCCGAAGCCGATCGCATTCGCACCGAACTTCTTGCGGCCGGGATCGTTCTGGAAGATGGCGCGCAGGGTACGAGCTGGCGTCGTGCATAAATTGGGCGGGCCGTCGAGTTCGAGGTAAAACTTACGCGTCAATGAAAAAAGCCCGTCGATCATCGACGGGCTTTTTTCTTGGTGCGCCCGGCACGGGCGCGCTCTTGGCGGAGTCTAGCTTGCCGCGAAGAAATCGCGAACGCGGTCCATCCACGATTTGGCGCGTGGATTGTGGCGCTCGGCGTCGCCTTTGCTCGATTCGTCGAGTTCGCGCAGGAGCTCCTTCTGGCGGTCGGTCAGGTTGACCGGCGTTTCTACGACAACGTGGCAAAGCAAGTCACCGTGATTGTGGCTACGGACGCCCTTGATGCCTTTCCCGCGCAGACGGAAGATCTTTCCTGATTGGGTTTCGGCGGGGATTTTCAGATTGGCAGCGCCGTCGAGTGTCGGGATTTCGATTTCACCGCCCAGTGCGGCTGTCGTGAAGCTGATCGGCATCTCGCAATGCAGGTCGTTTTGTTCGCGCTGAAAGACCGGGTGTGCCTTGAGATGGATCTGGACGTACAAATCGCCCGATGGCCCACCATTGACTCCGTGCTCACCTTCGCCGGAAAGACGAATACGATCGCCTTCATCCACACCTGCGGGAATCTTGACCGCGAGTGTCTTGTGTTGCTTTACGCGCCCGGCGCCGTGGCAGCTGCCGCACGGTTCGGCGATGAACTTGCCGGTGCCGTGACATTTCGGGCAGGTTTGCTGAATCGAGAAAAATCCCTGCTGAATGCGGACTTGACCGCTGCCTTGGCAGGTCGGGCAGGTCTTGGGTTGCGTTCCGGCCTTGGCGCCTGTGCCTTTGCACGGTTCGCAGGCCTCCATTGTTGGAATTCGGATCTTGGTTTCGGTCCCGAATGCAGCCTGTTCGAGCGTGATTTCGAGGTTGTAGCGCAGATCGGCGCCACGATAGACGTTCGAGCGACCGCCGCTACGTCCGCCGCCGCCGCCAAAAATCTCGTCGAAGATGCCGCCGAAGGCATCGGAGAAGCCGCCCGTGCCGCCGCCGAATCCGCCGCCGCCCATGCCCGATTGCGGGTCGACACCGGCGTGGCCATATTGGTCGTAAGCCGCACGTTTCTGGCCGTCGGAAAGGATTTCGTAGGCTTCCTTGGCTTCCTTGAAGTGCTCTTCGGATTTTGGATTGTCCGGATTGCGGTCCGGGTGATGCTTCATGGCCAGCTTGCGGTAGGCCTTCTTGATGTCTTCGTCGGATGCATCCCGATTGACGCCGAGGATGTCGTAAAAGTCGCGTTTTGCCATGAGTAGGATTGCCGGATGAGGTAATGCAAATGGGCGAGGGCGCGATTATACGCTCCTCGCCCGTGACGACTGGGCTACTTACTTCTTGTCTTTGACTTCGGTGTACTCGGCGTCAACGACGTCGCCCTCATCCTTCTTGGCTTC